>CAYTJO010000053.1:0-8402 GCA_964438215.1 uncultured Rhodospirillaceae bacterium | reverse complement strand
CAAGAACATTCTTAATTCTATTTTTCATATTTTCTTTTTTTAAAAAGCATTTTAAGTAATAAATATTTATACTTATGTCATATCCAAGCTTATATTTGGCTAACCTTGCATCTTTTATATTATTAATTTCAAATACTTTAAAATTAGTACATATTAACTTTAAATGTTCATATTCCCTTTTGCTAAAAAACAAATATTTTCTTAATTTATTTAATTCAAACTTAGACATTATTAATAAAAAGCAAATTCTTATTAATTTTTCTGCTTTTAAATCATTAAGAAGTTTAATATCAGAATTTTGAATTATTTCAAATCCAGGAACTAAAGTTTTTAAAATCTTTTGTTTTTTCATTAAAATGAATACTTCTGCTGCATGCTTGCCAGTAAGCAACTTAAAAAACTCATATGATTTTCTTTCTTTAGAAATATTAGAAATTAAACTAGAAGATTTTCTAGAAGCTATCATAGAGTCTTTATCTACAACATTAGAATTACATCCATAATAAGCTAAAAATCTGTAATATCTTAAAATCCTTAATTTGTCTTCTTTAATTCTTTCAATTGGATTTCCTATAAACCTTACCTTTCTATTTTTTAAATCTTTAATTCCATTATGAGGGTCATAAATTTTTCCATGAAAATTCGAATATATAGAATTAATAGTAAAATCTCTTCGGCAAGAGTCTAAATAAATATCATCCACAAACTCTACCTTTGCTTTTCTTCCAAAAGTTTCTTTATCTATTCTCATACTAGTAATTTCTATTTTATTTCCTTGAGATAATAAACTAAGAGTTCCATGTCCCTTAGAAAAATCTACGAAGTTAATCTTTGCTTTAAGTAATTTTTTTTTTACAGTATCTACGTTTAATTTAACTGCAAGATCGATATCTTCTAACGATTGATTTAATAAAGAATTCCTTACTGCACCTCCTACAAAAAATATGTTTTTATGACCAAATAAATCAAAAACTTTTTTTATAAGTTTAATATTTTTCCATGGTTTGTCCAAAGAACTAGTCTTTCTCATTAAGAACCTTTCCCGGAATTACTTTCTCTCCATCAAATTCTGGAGGAAAATATAAACCCTCACCATCATGAAGCTTGTTTTCTCTAAAAAGAAAAATTAATGATATAAAAAAAACTACAACTAAAAAATATAGGATATATTGATATGTCAAATTTTTTGTAAACAGAAATATTAATTTTTTTATTAATATTAATGATAATATTCCTAAAGCAAAAAAGATTATTATTTTAAACATCTTTTAGAATAACCCTATTAATGATTTTGCTCAAATGCACCAAAATTATGGCTGTGGTACCCCAAATTCTCATATCACGCCAATATATATCATAATAAAACTTTTTTACATTGTTATGCTTATCTATATAAAAGCTTTTAGTAAGATTTCTGCTATTAAAAAGATAACTAATTGGGAAATAAATCACTCTATCAACCTCATCTTTATTTAGGGAGATCCTAAACTTTCCCTCTGTAAATCCTACAATTGGTTTTATCAAAAAATTACTGCCAGATAAATACATATTTAATTCACCTAAAATATTAATATTTTTGCTTTCTAATCCAATTTCTTCATTTGTTTCTCTCAGAGCACATTCATATAAACCTTCTTTATTATAAAGTTTTCCTCCCGGAAAGCTTATTTGTCCAGGGTGATCTTTTAACTTCTTAGATCTCAATGTTAAAATAATAATTAAATCTTTATTATTATAATCTAGCAAACATAGAACAGCTGCTTTTTTATGATTCTTGACAAGAGTATAACTCTTAGAATTATGTTGATCAATAAAACTCGAAGATAAAATTACATCAGAATCAAGGCTTTGTGAAAGCTGCTGTTTAATTTTTGAAAAAATACTGTCCATAAATTTAATATATTAATTGTCATAAAAGTGCGATTATTTTATAATCAGCTCTTATTTAAATTTTATCTATATTTAGATTAGCACTTAAGGAAAAAATATGAACATTTTATCTAATCAAAAACAAAAGGAAAATCTTGATAAAAATTTTATGATTTATCAAAAAAAAATAGCTAAAGTAAATACAGAAATTAATAAGCTGGTTTTTGGTCAAGAAGAAGTTATTGAGCAAATAATAATAAGCTTGCTCTGCGGTGGACATGCTTTAATTATAGGATTACCTGGTTTAGCAAAAACTAGAATAGTAAACTTTATGGGCTTGATATTGGGCCTTGAAACAAAAAGAATTCAATTTACTCCTGATTTGATGCCAGGTGATATTTTAGGAACAGAAATTTTAGATGAATTAACAAAATCTGATGACTTTTTTAAATTTATAAAAGGACCTGTGTTCTGCCAATTATTACTAGCTGATGAAATTAACAGAGCTAGCCCAAGGACCCAATCTGCATTGCTACAAGCAATGCAGGAAAAAAAAGTTACCATCGCTGGAAAAGATTATTCTTTACCTAAACCATTTCATGTATTAGCTACCCAAAACCCAATTGATCAAGAAGGAACATATCCACTTCCTGAGGCACAATTGGATAGGTTTTTAATGAATATTAAAATTAATTATCCAGATCTAGAGTCAGAGGAAAAAATCTTATTACTGTCTTCTGTTGATGACACGGTTGGTCATAAAAATATATTAAACTTCAATGATATTTTAGCATTTCAAAAATTAATTAAAGAAATTCCTGTCGGAAAAACTGTCATAGAATATATACTAAATTTTATTTCTTCAACCAGACCTGAAACTTCTAAAATAAAGTCAGTGAGAGAAAATATACTTTGGGGACCAAGCCCTAGGGCTAGTTTATCTCTATTAGCTGCAAGCAAGGCTAAAGCTTTTTTACAAAATAGATACTCTCCTTCAAAGTTTGATGTAAAAAGCTTAATTAAACCTATACTGTCCCACAGAATAAATTTGAATATATCTGCAAAAGCAGAAAATATAAAATTAGAAGATATACTTGATGACATTGCTGAAAGAATTGAAGAGAAATGATTTCTTTGCAGAAATTAATAAAGTCTTCAGATGAAGTTGCAAACTTATTACCATCTTTGTTGTCTGACTCATCTTTGCTATTAAAAAATATACTAGCAGGACTGCACTCAACTAGATTTGCAGGAAAAGGAGAAAATTTTTGGCAATTTAAAGAATATGTTCAAGGAGAAAGTATTTCCAATATAGATTGGCGTAAGTCTGCATCCTCTAAAAAGCTTTTAATTAAACAAAATGAAAAAGAGCTATCGAAAACAATTTATTTATTTTTTGATAAGAGTTTTTCTATGAATTATAAAAGCAATTTAGTAAAACATAATAAGCTTTTTATTTCTGCTTTGTTAACTTTAACCTTGTGCAAACTTTTTAGTAATAGCAAAGAAAAAGTATTTATATTTAATAGTGAAAATAAACCCATCAATTGCTCAAATAACATTAATAATTTTGATAGAAACTTTTTATTAAATAATAAGAAACATTCATTTCCTAATTTAAATTTATTTAAAGATAAATCTTTATGTTTTTTTTTTAGTGATTTTTTTTATAATAGTAGTGAACTTAAAAGCCTTATTATCAAATTTAAAAGCAGAGCTATTTTAGGCTATTTGATACAAGTATTAGATCCTATGGAAGTTGATTTTAATTTAAATTCTAATACTATGTTAAAAGATTTGGAAACTAATGAGACTATGGTATTTGACAATGACATGGATTTTTCAAATACTTATAAAAAAAAACTTAATAATTTAGAATTGAGTCTTAAAAAAATCTGTTTCAATTCTAGTTGGAAATATTTCAGATTTTGCACTGATCAGGATATAAGAAAATTCCTTATAAATTTATCTAAAACTATTATTTTAAATAAACAGGAAATTGTTTAATACTCTTAATATAATCAATTTTGGAAATATTTTCCCACTGTTAGGATTGATAACTTTACCTATCATTTTTTTTATTATTAGATTTTATCCTCCTGTGCCAAAAGAAAAGGAATACTCAAGTTTTTTTTTATTAAAAGATATAGTAAGAAAAAATAGTTCAAAAGCTAAATTTCCTCTATGGCTATTAATTTTTAGACTATTACTATGCTTATTAGTTATTCTTTTTTTTAGCGACCCTTATCTTACAACAGCCAAACAGACAGGAAATTATAAGAATTATACAATAATTGCAGACAATGGATGGTCAATATCTAATAATTGGCAAAACTATAAAAATATTATTAAAGAGATAAGCATAGAAGCTGAAAATAAGAAGAAAGAGATTCATTTTTATTTTTCATCTTCTGAAAATATTTTAGAACCTACTATTTTTAAGTCTCATAATGAAGTTCTTGAATTTATAGAAAAAAACCCTCCCTTGGTGCAACAAACTAATAGAAAAAATGTAATTAAAGTTCTTAAAAAGAATAATTACTTTAATTCTTCAAAAGTTTTTTTTATATTTTCTAACTTTGACTCCAGGTCTATTGAATCGCAAACAAAAATCTTAAAACTAATTAAAGAAAATAACTCCTCTGCAGAAATTATTAATCCTATAAAAAAAATTACTTTTTTAGAAAAAGTAAATATAAATAAAGAAAACCTAGAATTAATAATTAAAAGAAAAGGCATATATATTAATAATGATTTTGTTATACAGATTATTGGAAATAATCGAGAAATTTTATTTAAAAAAAAATATACTTATAATTCAAATATAGATGAAAATAAGATAATAGAAACTTTTCCTGTAGAAATTATTAATCAATTTTTTAAAATTAAAATTTTAAATGAAAATCATGCTGGAGCATATTTCTACTTAGATGATTATACAAAAAGGGTATCCATTGGCATAGTAGCAGAAGATGAGACCTTTTTAGAAAAGCCTCTTTTATCGCCGATCTATTATCTAAAGAAATCTTTAAACCAAAACAACTCAACCTATATCGCATCAGTTAAAAAAATACTAGATAAGAAAAAATCAGTTATTTTTTTACCATCTAATAATAGGTTATTAAAAGCAGATGAAAATAGACTAAAGAAATGGGTTGAAGAAGGAGGTGTGCTAGTAAGATTCTCTGATAAAAATATAATTAAGCAAAAAAATTTATATTTTGATGAAAAAAATTATTTTCAATCTTTAAGAAATATAGCAAAAGATTTTTCTATTCAGAGCAAACTTTCAATAAGTCCTTTCAAAAAGAATACTCTTTTAAGTAGTTTAAATATTCCCAAAGATTTAACTTTTGAAAAACAATTAATATTAGATAATTATGAATCAGATTTAATAGTTTTGGCATCTTTAGAAGATCAAAGTCCCCTAATAACGATGAAGTATGTAGGTTATGGTAAAGTAATATTATTCATGTAACTTCTAATAATGAATGGTCTAATTTGCCCTTATCTAGTTTATTTAGAGATATAATTTCAAAATTATTATTAGTTCCTAAAGTAGAAAAAAACCAATATAGCGAGGAAATGATAATTAAGTCAAAGATTAACTCATTTGGAGAACTAACAAATCCTTTAAAAAACTACTATTATGTAAATAATCTCATTGAAGAAAAGAATTATCCATCATTTAAAAGTCCTGCAGGAATTTATGAAAACGAAAACCTATCAATAGCCTTAAATTTATCAGGAAATTTAAGCACTCAAAGTTTTTTTTCTAATATAGATGAAAAGATTTTTATTAAAAATAATTATCAAAAGTCCATTTTCAAATTAAAAAATTTTATATTAATTTTAATATTTATTATGTTTTTTGCAGATATGTTAATTAATATTATTCTCAAAAACAATGTTTTATTTATAAATCTTTTTAAAAAATCTAAATCATTTTCTTTTTTATTCATATTTTCTATAATTTTGTGTAGTCAGAGTAAAATAGAAGCTAGTGAGAATTATAATAAAATATTCTTAGCTTATATCAAAACAGAAAATAATATGCTAAACAAAATTGCTTTCAGTGGATTAACTAACCTAAAAGACCATCTCATTGAAAGAACATCAATCAGCCCTCAAGGTGTTAAAGAAATTAATATTGTAAGTGATAAAATATTTTATTACCCATTCATTTATTGGCAAATTACTAAAAATTTTCCTAGTCTTGAAGAAAGAACTATTAAAAAAATTAAAAATTATTTTAATTCAGGCGGAATAATATTATTTGATATTATAGATCTCTCAAAATCTTATAATAAGGTTGATAAAAATACCTTAGAAGATATAGAAGCCTTATTTTCAGAACTTGGAATTGAAGGTCTTCAACAAATAACTAAGAATCATACGCTATCTAAAAGCTATTACCTATTAAATAAGTTTCCTGGACGCTATGATAATAAACTTTTTTTAGTAAATACAGATAATTTAGATGATAAAGATGGAGTGAGTTCTGTAATTGTAGGATTAAATAATTGGGTAGGAGCATGGGCAAAGGATGAGAATAATTATCCACTTTATCAAGTGGTTCCAGGAGGCGATAGACAAAGAGAGCTATCAT
Source organism: uncultured Rhodospirillaceae bacterium (assembly GCA_964438215.1). Taxonomy (GTDB): domain Bacteria; phylum Pseudomonadota; class Alphaproteobacteria; order TMED109; family TMED109; genus JAYYAX01. The sequence goes on along the minus strand of CAYTJO010000053.1, from coordinate 1,924 downwards.
TTCGCTTTGGTATTAATTTGATTATGTATTCATTAACTGGAAACTATAAATCTGATCAAGTACATAGCTAATCAATTTTGGAAAGGCTGAAAAAAAAGTAATTGTTATATGAATATTAATTTTTATCCATTATTATCATACCAAATAATAATTCTCTTTACTTTAGTATTTATATTCCTTTTAGTCGCTCATTTTTATTTTTCTCTAAAACAGTTTTTGTTTAGAATTTCTATATTTATAGCCTTACTAATTTTAGTCTTCAATCCAATGACTAATAGTAAGGAAAAGTCTCAATACGATGACGTGCTAATATTAGTATCTGATAAAACACAAAGTATAATAGAAACAAATAAATTAATACAATTATTAAAAGCAAAAGAAGATATTAAAAGTAAAATTAAAAATATTGACAGACTAGAATTAATAGAAATTGAAGTAAGCAACCTTAATAAGGAAAAGAATAATGAATTTGTAAATACAGAGATTTTTTCAAAAATAAAAAATAATCTTCAAAAAATTGAAAAAAATAGGATAGCTGGCATTGTTGTAATTACCGATGGAATTATACATGATTTAAAAAAAATTAATTCTGATTTTTCAAACATACCAATACATTTTTTATTGCTAGGAAATAAAAACGAAAGAGATAGATCGATTATTACTGAAAATATTCCAGAGTACGCTTTAGTAGGAAAAGAAATAAATTTTCTATTTAATATCAAAGATGATAGTTCTAGTCAAAAAATAGAGGCTAGTTTTATTTTAGATGGGGTGCAAGTTTTGAATAACACTTTTTCTCCTAATGTTAATCATAAAATAACATTACCTATATCACATGCAGGAGACAATTTACTTGAAATAAAAATTAGCAGTCATAAAGATGAAGTTACAATAGCTAATAATTATAAAGCTTTTAAAATAAATGGCATTCATGAAAAGCTAAGAGTTATGCTAATTTCTGGTGAACCCAATATGGGTTTAAGAAATTGGAGAAATATTTTAAACTCTGATCCCTCAATAGAACTTTTACATTTTACAATCCTGCGCCCTCCCTCAAAAAGAGATTTAACTCCTGTAAAGGAATTAGCGCTTATTCCATTTCCTACACAAGAATTATTTTCTGCTGACATATCTAAGTTTAGTTTAATTATATTAGATCAATATACTCTTCAAGGAATTTTGCCAAAAAAATATTTAGACAATATAGTAAATTATGTTGTAGATGGAGGAGCAATTTTAAATGTATCAGGAGCAGAATATCTCACTAATAAAAGTTTAATTAATTCACCCCTAGCTAATTTATTGCCTACTAGACCGGAGGAATTTTATATCGGGTCTTTTCTACCCTCGTTAACAGATGTAGGAAAAAGACACCCTATTACAAACTCTTTAAATAAATCCTATTTAGATAAAAATTGGGGAAAATGGTTTAGTTTTGTGATTACAAGAAAAATTTCGGGGAAAACTCTTATACAAGCAAATAACCATCCTCTTTTAGTAATAAATGAAGTATCCAAAGGTAGAATTGCGCAAATCTTATCTGATCAAAGTTGGGTCTGGAAAAAAGACATAGAAAACAAGGGTCCGATAGTCACATTATTAAGATATGCTATTCATTGGTTATTAAAAACCCCTGAGCTGCAAGAAAATTTTTTAAAAGTTAAAAAAGATAATGATACCATAAGTTTGAGTTTAAACACTTTGTCTACAGGTAGTGATACAGGTATTATTACTTCTCCTTCAAATAAAACTATACCTATCATTATGAAGGATGACGAAAATGGAAATTTAATAGGCAAATTTAAAAGTTCAGAATTAGGAAAATACAACATCAAATTAAATAATTTAATAAAAAATTTCTATATTGGGATTATAAATAATAAAGAAATTGAAAATGTACAGTCTTCTGAAGAGTTAATAGATG
>CAYTJO010000052.1:0-8424 GCA_964438215.1 uncultured Rhodospirillaceae bacterium | reverse complement strand
TTTATTTCAGGAGTACTTATTAATTTTGAAAAAGGTCTTAATAATTTTTTTATTATTTTTTTATCAGATAAAATTTCAAGCAATCTTATTGATGCGTACAACGCGTCATCGTAACCATAATATTTATCTGCAAAAAAAATATGTCCTGACATTTCTCCAGCTAATAATGCTCCTGTTTCTCTCATTTTCTCTTTAATAAAAGAATGTCCTGTCTTCCACATCAATGGAGTCCCTCCTATTTTTTTTATTTGACTAAAAATCATATCGCTTGCCTTTACATCAGAAATTATAATAGCTCTAGGATTTTTTTTAATTACTTCTGAAGCAAATATAAATAATAGCTTATCGCCTGTTACAAAATTATTTTCATTATTTACTATGCCAATCCTATCTCCATCACCATCAAACGCTATTCCTAGATCAGCTTTAGTACTTGATACCTTAGCCTTTAGTTGCTTTAAATTTTTTTCTTCTGTAGGATCAGGATGATGTGAAGGAAATGTTCCATCTACCTCTGTATTTAATAAAAAGTGCTTTCCTGGCAAAAGCCTAATCATTTTCTTTAAAATATTACCAGTAGCTCCATTTCCTGCATCCCAAACTACTTTTAAATCATTATTAATATTTTTAATATTTTTTGTAATTTCACTTAAATAAGATTCTTCAATATTATAACTATGAACTGTTCCCTTTCGTTTTAATCCTTTTTCTATCAGGTTTGCTAATTTATGTATATCGTTTCCATAAAGGCTTTTTCCTCGCACCAACATTTTAAAACCATTATAATTTGCTGGATTATGTGATCCAGTAATCATTATTGCTCCATCAGCATTCATAATTTTACTAGAGTAATATAGCATAGGTGATGGACATAAGCCGATAGATGTGACCTTACTTCCTGCATCTGTTAAACCTTGAATTAGTTTAGCATTTAGTAGTTTAGAGGATAATCTTCCATCATATCCAACTACAATTTTTGGAGGTGTATTATTCTGGCAAGTATAACATGAAAATTTAAACCCTAAATTATAAGCATCTTTAGCATTTAACGTTTCACCTATAACTCCCCTAATATCATAGGCTCTTAAAATACTATCATCAAATTTATATTTCATTATTTTTTCCACCTATATTATAATATGAATAGCCTATTTCATTTAATTCATTCTTATTAAAGATATTTCTTAAATCTAAAATAATTGGTTTTAGTAAAAGTTTTTTTATTTTATATAAGTCTATTCCTCTATACTCATTCCACTCTGTGTGAACTATCATCATATCTGAACCTTTAACTGCATCAAAAATATTTTTCTTCCAAATAACTCCTTTAAACTCTTTTGTAATATCAAATAATTTATTAAAAGCTGGATCATGAGCATTAATTTCAATCCCTAGCTTTTTTAATTTAGGAATTATAACTAAACTGGGAGATTCTCTTATATCATCAGTATTTGGCTTAAAAGTTACTCCTAAAAAGGCTACTTTTTTTCTCTTGTAAGGGGTTCCTAAGATATTTATAACTTTCTTTACTATATTAATTTTTCTTTGCTCATTAAATTCTATTACAGATCTAATTAGGGTAGATTTTACTTTATTTTTTTTAAAAGAAGCATGTAAAGCTCTTGTATCTTTAGGAAAGCAACTGCCACCAAAACCAGGACCTGGATGAAGAAACTTAGAACCTATTCTATTATCTAAACCCATTCCTTTCGCAACCATTTGAACATTTCCTCCAACTTTTTCACATAAGTCTGACATCTCATTGATAAAAGAAATCTTTAAAGCTAAAAACGAATTAGAAGCATATTTTATCAACTCAGCACTTTCAATATCTGTAAAAAGAACAGGAGCTTCTCTTAAATTTAGAGGCCTATATAATTCTTTTAAACAACTCTTTGATTCCTGATTATCAACTCCACAAACTACTCTATCAGGTCTAAGAAAATCTTCTATTGCTGAACCTTCTCTCAAAAACTCTGGATTTGAAGCTACACTATAGTCAATTCCGTATTTTAATGAAGGACAATGTTTTTTAAAAAAGTTAATTATTTTTTTTCCTGTACCTATCGGAACAGTAGATTTTGTAACTATTATTGATTTGTCTTTTTCATCTAATTCTTTTGATAAATCTTTACAAACTTTAAATACATATTTTAGATCAGCTTCACCATCACCTCTTCTTGCTGTTGGAGTGCCAACTGCAATAAAGATTATTTTAGACCCCTTTATTTTTTTTAAGCTACTACTAAATGATAAATATTTGGCTTTTACGTTTTTTTTAACTAAGTCTGATAGCCCAGGTTCATAAATTGGAATAATGTGTTTTTTTAATAGTTCTATTTTTTTTTTATCTTTATCTATACATACTACTTCATAACCAAATTCTGAAAAGCAAGATCCAGTAACTAAACCTACATAACCACTACCAATAACCGATATTTTCATTAACTTATTCTTTCTTTTAAAATATTTTCTAATTCATTTTTTACAGAACCTCTAATACTAGGATCAAGCATTGCACTTGCTATTTGAGCTTTTAAATATCCTAATTTACTTCCACAATCATATCTTTTTCCAGAAAATCTGTAAGAAAATACATTTTCATTTTTAGCACACAAGGATATAGCATCTGTTAACTGAATTTCATTACCTGCTCCCTTAGAAATTTTAGTTAAATATCCAAAAATTGAGTTTTTTAATATGTACCTTCCAACTACCGCTAATCTTGAGGGAGAATTCTCAATTTTTGGTTTTTCAACTAATTCAGTAATTTTAAGAGTTCTTTTATCTGAAATATTGCCTTTAATAATTCCATATTTATCAACATCATTTTCATTAACATTCATAACACCAACAATTGAAGATTTCTTTTTTTCATAAACATTTATTAATTCTTTCAAACAATTACGTCCTAATATTAAATCATCTGGAAGTAATACTGCAAAATCTTCTTTGCTAACATATTTTTTAGTTCTATAAATTGCATCTCCAAGACCTAATGGCTCTTTTTGGTAAACTAATTTAATATTTTTATCTTTTAAAGTTAAATCTTGAATTATTTTTAATGTTTTTAATTTTTTTTTTTTCTTTAAATGGTCTTCTAGAGTTTTATTTTTTGATAAATATAAGAATGGAAATTTATTATTAAAGTTAGTTACAAATATAAAGGACCTAATACCAGCAGATTTGGCTTCTTCAATTGCATAATGTAAAAGAGGCTTATCTAAAATAGGAAGCATTTCTTTGGGAACAGCTTTAGTTGCAGGTAAAAACCTTGTTCCCATTCCTGCTACTGGTATTACTATGGTGCTAATACTCATAAAACTAATATGCTATAAAATTAAAATATCTTCTATAATTATTTGTGGTGCTATTTTTTTCTCAGATTTATATATTTCTAGTTTTCCTGCTACACTAATATTCCTCTGTTTAAATAACGCACTTCCAATAGCACTAGTAGACTGGTTGAATGCAATAGCGTTAAGAGTCCCACCATATATATCTTCTAATATACAAAAAACATGATTTTGTAACTTTCCTACTTTTTTAATAAATATGGGTTTTATATTATTTAAAACCACAATTGGTTCTTCGTTTTCTTGTCCAAAAGGTCCTATATCCTTAATTTTTTCTATTAAAGAAGTGTTAATAGAATGCAAATCTAGAATTATATCTATTTCTAAAAAATCTTTATTCTTTATAGAAAGTTTAGAAAAATAAGCATTTAAATAAATATCTAACTTATTTAAATAGTTTTCTTTAAGTGTAAAACCTCCTGCCATACTATGACCCCCTCCATTAATAATACAGTCTTTTTTTTTAAGAAACTCTATTATATTAGCAGCATTTATTCCTTCTACACTTCTTATTGACCCCTTTGAGTTTTTTTCCTTTGCACTAATTACTATGCTTGGAATATTAAACTCTTTAGTCAATCTGCTAGCAATTATTCCGATAATCCCTGAATGCCAATTTTTATCATGAACAAGTAAAAACTTTGACTTTATCTTATTGTAATTTTTTAATATTGAAACTTTATTCTTAGCTTGTCTACAAGCTATATTTTCTAGTGTTTTTCTTTCTTTGTTATTTTTCAATAATGTGTTAGCTATCTCAGAAAATAAACCCTGCTTACTAAAAGAAAGAAGTCTAAATCCTAGAGAAGAATTTCCAACTCTTCCTGGAGCATTAATACATGGACCTAAATAAAAGCTAATATCTGACACATCTATTATTTTATTTATCTTTAATTTTTCTATTAGGATTTTAATGCCCTTATTATTCTTTTTATTTAATTCTAAAATACCTTTTTTTACAAATAATCTATTAACCATTTTTAATGGTACTAAATCACAAATAGTTCCCAATGCTACCAAATCTAAATATTTTTTAAGCTTTGGCTCAATTAGTTTTTTATTAAAAAAAGCTTTTTTTTTAAGATTAGTTTTAAGTGCTATAATGAATTAAAAGCTTAGACCCACAGTAGCTAAATAATGAAGCCCACTATTATCTTTTTTTTTTTTTGGATTAATTAAAGCTAAGGCTTTATTGTCTTGTTTGTGCTCATGATGATCAATAATTATCACTTTAATTCCTAAAGATTGAGCCCTATTTATATTTTCAATATCATTAGTACCACAATCCAAACATAAAACTAAATTAGTTTTTTTTTTTGAAAAAAAATTTATTACATTTTTACTTAATCCATAACCATCAGTTTCTCTATTAGGAATAAATACATCTACATTGCTTATGTTTAATTCACTAAAATAATTAAAAATTAATGCTGAAGACGTAGCTCCATCTACATCGTAATCTCCAAATATTCCTATTTTTTCTTTTTTTAATATTGCTTCGTAGCAAGCATTAACTGCTTTATCCATGTCATGTAAACTTGAGGGGTTTGGGGTTAGTTTCCTTAAAGAAGGAGTTAAATAATCTTCTACTTCCATACTAAATAAATCTCTTTTTAATAAAATATTTTTTATAATTTTAGAAACACTTTTACTTTTTTCTAATTTGTTTAAATTATCAGTAAGGTTTTCTTTTAGTTTCCACTTAAGACCACTTACAGATAAGTCCAGATTTTTGTATTTTACTTTATACATTTTTTTAAAGCTTATTTTTTAAGTTATGTTTTGCTTTTATTTTTCTAATCGTCTGAGTAGAAGACCTCATTACTATGGATTCAGTATAAGCAAATCCTTCCTTATTTTTTACTCCTCTAAGCATACTTCCATCAGTTACGCCTTTAAATTATTTCTATATTTCAAAATAGGCAAGTTCATGCAGAGCATACATTTTATTTAAATCCTCAATTCCTACTTTGTTAGCCCTTGCAGCTAACACTCCTTCAGGTGAGCCACCTGATCCCATATAAATATCTACCCCTGACTCCTCTTCTGATGTAGCAATCACACCGGATACATCACCATCTGATATAAGTATTATTCTTGCTCCTGCTTCTCTACAATCTTTAATTAACTCATAATGTCTTTCTCTGTTTAAAATACACACTACTAATTCATTAATATCTTTTTTTTTTGCTTTAGCTAAATTTTTTAAATTAACTGCAGATTTTTCTTCTAAAGAAACTAAATCCTTCGGTAAATTTCCTCCTATTGCAATTTTTTCCATATAAACATCAGGTGCATTTAAAAAACATCCTTTTTTTGCAAAAGCAATTACGGTCAAAGCATTTTGCCCTCCAGTAGCACATATAGTTGTTCCTTCAAGAGGATCCAACGCTATATCCATTTCAGGTCCTCCTAACTTACTTCCTACTTTTTCTCCAATATAAAGCATTGGCGCCCTATCTCTTTCACCTTCTCCTATAACTACTTTACCAATAATATCTAATTGATTTAATGAATTTCTCATGGCCTTTACAGCCGCAGCGTCTGCAGCTTTTTCATCACCTAAGCCAATCCACATACTAGCTGAAAGTGCTGCTGCCTCGGTAACCCTTACTGCTTCTAATGCAAGATTTCTTTCGTAAATTTCGAAGTTTTTTTTCATTCTACATGTCCTCTATTCTTAATAAAGTAATTTTAGTTTTGATTATATCCAAAACTTCCATTTTTCTTAAAACTAGCTTAATTTTTTTTTCAGAAACTTTATGGGTAACAAATACTAGTGGAACTACATTGTTAATTTTATTGTCTAATTGAAACATACTTTTTATAGATATCCTTTGTTTTTTAAAAAATAGAGTAATATCTGCTAATACACCAGGCTTATCATCTACAACCATTCTAATATAAAATTTTCCTTCTCTTTTATCAATATTCTGTGAAATTAATTTATTTTTATTTTTACTTTGAGTAAAAAAATCCTTTTTTTTCTTTTCATCAAAAATATTTAAAATATCAGACATAACCGAAGCTGCTGTAGGCATTTTTCCTGCACCTTTACCTATAATCATAATTTTATCAGTAAATTCATCATCTATCACTATTGTATTAAGTTCATTATTAACTTTCGCTATCATAGAATTAGCAGGAACCAAACTTGGATGCACTCTTTGCATAACCCTATTATTTTTCAAATTAGAAATACCTAGCAATACTATACTATAGCCTAGTTTATCTGACATCTTAATGTCTATTTCTTCTATATTTGCAATACCTTCTATATAAATATCTGAAATTTTACTACTAAAACTAAAAGCAAGATTGGATAAAATAGCTAGCTTATACGCAGTATCAATCCCACTTACATCATCATGAGGATTTGACTCTGCAAATCCTAATTTCTGGGCATCTTTTAATGCTTTTTTAAAGGGTAAATTGTTTTCCCGCATCTTTGTAAGAATATAGTTGCATGTTCCATTTAAAATTCCATAAATATTTTTAGTTTTTCCTACTATCATACTATTTTGAATAAGCCTTATAATTGGAATGCCTCCTCCTACTGCAGCCTCAAAGCTAAATTGAGCACTAAATCTATAAGACAATTCTAGTATTTTAACACCGTGCTTAGCTACTAATGCTTTATTTGCTGTTACAAAATGTTTTCCTCCTCTTAAGCTTTGATGTGCTAATTCAAGTGCTAAACCTTCACTCCCTCCTACTAATTCTATAATTATGTCTATCTCTGAATTATTGATCATTTTTAGAGCGTCTTGATACCAAGTGTACTTTTTAACATTAAAAGATCTTTTTTTTGTTTTACTTTTAGCAGAGATTCCATTAATGGATAAATTTAAGTTATATTGATTTTTAAAGAAATTATTTTTCTTCTCTATTATTTCTACCAAACCAGAACCTACAGTTCCCAAACCTACAATCCCCAAACCAATTTTTTTAATACTCATCATAATAACTTTATATTATTTTTTATACTTCTTGCTGCTTGCCTAATTCTGTGTTCATTTTCAACTAAACTAATTCGTACATGTTTGTCTCCATATTTTCCAAAACCTATGCCCGGAGAAACTGCTAATCCTGCTTTCTTTAGAAGAAGCTTTGAAAAGTATAAGCTTCCTTTATTAGAAAATTTTTTGGGAATTTGTGCCCAAACAAACATAGTTGCATCTGGAGGCATAAAACTCCATCCTGCCCTCTTAAAACTAGAAACTAAAACATCTCTGCTTTTTTTATAAATCCCTCTAATATGATCGATACTCTCTTGAGGTCCATTTAGTGCTGCAGTAGCAGCAACTTGAATAGGCGTAAAAGCACCATAATCTAAATAAGACTTTATTCTAGACAAAGCAGATATTAGAGTACTGTTTCCACAAGCAAACCCTATTCTCCATCCAGGCATACTAAAAGTTTTACTCATGGAAGTAAATTCAACTGCAATATTTCTAGCTTTCTTAATTTGTAAAATTGATGGAGGAGGGGGAATATCAAAATAAATTTCTGCATATGCTAAATCTGATAGAATCCAGACCTCATTTTTATAACAAATGTCTACTAGCTCCTTATAAAAATCTAAAGTAACAACATTAGTAGTAGGGTTATTAGGGTAGTTTATTATGATTGCTTTAATTTTATTTTTATATAATTTTAATTTTTGTGCTAAATTTTTTAGAAAGTTTTCATGATTATCCATTCGTATGCTTTTTACGTTTGCTCCTGCTATTAGAAAACCATAAGGATGAATTGGATAGCTTGGGTTTGGAACTAAAACTAAATCTCCTTTAGAAGTGATTGCTGAAGCCAAATTTGCTAACCCCTCCTTAGATCCTAATGTTACTACTATTTCTTTATCTTTGTGTAAACTTACATTAAACCTCCTTAAGTAATACTCTTTTTGAGCTTTTCTAAGGCCTTCTATGCCTCTTGAAATCGAATATCTGTGAGTTTTAGGGTTTTTAATGGTGGAAATCATCTTATTTACTATATGTTTTGGAGTAGGACTATCCGGATTTCCCATTCCTAAATCAATTATGTCTCTACCTTTTAGTCTTTCTTTAGC
>CAYTJO010000051.1:7846-8471 GCA_964438215.1 uncultured Rhodospirillaceae bacterium | reverse complement strand
ATAATTAAATTTAAAAAATTTAATAAAAGAATGAATAACCACAACATAAGCATTACTAAAAATTTAGAAGTGAGGTGGGAAAGAAATTATTAGGTATTTTCTAACTTATCTACTACATGCTTGTGTTAGCATAATGTGACCTACAGTATTAGGACGATAGTAATGCCATTCTTTATCTTCTCTATTAATAGTTTGGGAAGGTAAACCTTTTCCCATTTTCTTCTTAAAATAAGATACGCTTAACTTTTTGTATCTAAATACTATACAATCACCTTTTCTATATGTTATGTAAGACAAATCTCCATCTTTATCTGGTTCTACAAAACTCTGTAAATCCCAGTAGTAAACAATTCCTCCATATTTTTTTAATGAATTAAAATCAATGTAGAAAAAACTACCTTCTTCACCATCAACTACTTTTGTCCATCTATCACTAGTTTGTGAAAATAAGGAAAACATAAATGTTGACAATAATATAGCAAAAAAGAGAGGTGTTTTTTTCATACTAGTACTTTGGCAAATTAAAATATAAAATCAAAGTTTTTTTGCTTATGAGTTAATTTATTTCATCAATCAAACTCACTCCGTCACCGTAGAATAATTCCAAAGAGTGATTATTTTTTTT
>CAYTJO010000051.1:0-7836 GCA_964438215.1 uncultured Rhodospirillaceae bacterium | reverse complement strand
GAGATGATTACAGAAATTTTTTTACCTATGTTTTATTTGTTATTATGGACAGTCGTAGTATTTCTATTTTCAACTTCAGTAAGACTTAAAGAAATATATTTGAATAAGATTATGAATAAGTCTTCTGTGAGTCCAGAACAACACAGACATCCCCCTTTTACAGAAGGAAGTATGCTGTTAAAAAATGCTCAAAGAAATTTAGTAAATTTGTTTGAGTTTCCAGTATTTTTTTATGCAATATGTATTATTATTTTTACCACTAACAAGGTAGAGGAACAATTCATTACTCTTGCTTATTGGTATTTATATTTGCGAATAGCGCATTCACTTTACCACATTTTTTTAAATCACCTTATTTTTAAGGGAGGTTTTCCATTAAGATCTTTCATATGGGTGCCTTCAACAATAGTATTAGTTTGGATGTGGATGAGTTTAATTTGTTCTTTGTGATTAGATCATATACTGGCAAAATAAGTTACAGTAAAAAAAAAAATATGTTTGAAGATATTACATACAATTTAACAAAATATGCATGTCTTAATGATTCAGAAAACTTTGCAAAACTATTTACTGAAGAAGGAGTTTATCACGACTATATTTATGGAAACTTTAAAGGAAGGGATAACATAAAAATAATGTTAACTAATTATTTTTATAGAGATGCAAAAAACTTTTATTGGAAAATGTATGATCATGTTTTTAGAGAAAATATTGGTTATGCTAAATACAGATTTTCATTTACTTCAAAAATCCCAAAGTTCTTAGGAAAGAAAGTAGTACTCTCAGGCATGAGTTTTTTTAGATTAAAATTTGGATCAATAGCAGAGTATAGTGAATCTGTAAATGGAGGAATTGCTATGGTACAATTAGGAGTAAAACCAGAAAAGATGGAAAAAGTTTTTTTAAATTGGTATAAACGTTCATTAGAAGATGATCCTAATTTAGAATTTTTAAAAAAAAGTTAAGCATATAATATGAGAAATTTAATACTGTAAAATTAATTTATAATAGTAGTTAATTTAATTTACATCTATGAGTATACCAAACTACATCTTGATGATATTGAACTCCATAGGGACATTTTAATCCTATCATTTTTTTGTATTTGCCAGTTGCTGCAGTATAAGTATTAATACCACCACCTCCCTCTTCAATTTGAGATTTTCTTTCACGCGTAGTCCAAAATTTTTCTCCATTTTGATTAACACTTATACATCTAAAATAGGCAATAGCACTTTTATCTTTTTTTACGGTAATATTACCAATACATTTCTCATTTCCATAGTCTCCATTATTATCTTTCCACGCAGAATTTGTTCCATGGTATACAATATACTTAGTTCCGTCTGGATACTCTATTGAGTTAGCATCATTTGGGCTATTTGTTCCTCCAACTTCATAGATATAATCTTTTGAATAAATTTTCGAGGATATTAATAAAAAAATTAAAAAAACTATTTTCATTATTTACATTTTTGCTTATAAAAAAAATCTTTATTTAAAAAAGTAACTGCATAGGTGCATTCCTTTCCTAATAAAAAATTATATTTTTCTGATGTTTCAAGGTAAGTATTTATACCTACTCCTGCTCCTACTAAAGAATTTCTTTTTCTAGAAACTTTCTGAACTTCTTTATTTTGATCTATTAACTCACATATAATATCTAAGTTTATATTGTCATTTGATATTTCTGTCTTACCGTAGCATTTTTCTATTCCATAATTACCTTTGGAGTCTGTCCACCATCCTTGAGTAGCAATATGAATATATTTATTGTTATTTTTGAAATTTAAAACTTTTTGTTCGCTATTACCCCTTGAGTCAAAAACATAACCTTCTGAGTAAAGATTAAATGATAATAAAAATACTAAAATGATTAACTTTCTCATAACCTTAAGTATAATATAAATTATAAAAAAATTTACAATCAACTTATTTAATTGTTTTCAGATTAGCCTGTTACTGTAGAGTTATTATTTTCTTTAGAAGTATTTAAATATTAGAATATTATTTTCTGTGATATTATAAAGTATGGATAAAGTAAAAATATTCCAGGTAGATGCATTTACTAGTAGTTTGTTTGCTGGAAACCCAGCAGCAGTATGTCCATTGAATAATTGGTTGGATGATAAAGTTTTGCAATGCATTGCTATGGAGAACAATTTATCAGAAACTGCTTTCTTTATAATCAGGGATAACAAATTTTACTTGCGTTGGTTTACACCCAAAGCTGAAATTGATTTAGCAGGACATCCTACTCTTGCTACAGCACATATAATATTTGAAGAAATATTTCCTGGCAAAAATAATATTCAATTTCATACTAAAGTTGGAGACTTATTAACAGTATCTATGAAAAAAAATCTATATAGTATGGACTTTCCTTCCTATTCTCCTATGCCTGAGAATTCTAAATTAAAAGAAGTTTCTATAGCATTAAAATCTATGCCTTCTAAATTTCTTTTTGGAAGATATGGCATGGCAGTATACGAGAATGAACAAGATATTCTAAAAATATCTCCAAATTTTGATGCTCTTATGGATTTGGATTGTGATGGTATTATAGTAACCGCACCAGGAAATAATTGTGATTTTGTTTCAAGATTTTTTGCACCGAAACTTGGTATTCAAGAGGATCCTGTAACAGGCTCAGCACATTGCGAACTTATTCCTTATTGGTCTAAGATTTTTAATAAACAAAATATGTTAGCAAGACAACTATCTAAAAGAGGAGGTGAGTTGCATTGTTCTAATTTAGGAGATAGGGTGATTATTGGGGGAGAAGCAGTAACTTATATGCGAGGAGAGTTAATACTTTAATTTTAATTTACATTTACGAGTAATTAAAATAAATCAAAAAAATATTTTATCTCAATTTATGATATAAGATACTATTAATATAGATGAACTTAATAAACTAAATTTTATAATGAAAATAAAAATTTTTGCTTTGCTTGTAATTCTAGTATCTAACATTCATGCTGTTAGGTCAGCACAGTATGAGACAAATAGTGTAAACCCTTTAGTAATTACAAAAGTAATTTCATTGCCAGATGGTACTACTTACTCTTCTCTAGACTCTACTGGAGCAGGCAATAATAATTTTGGAATATATGAAGTTTTAAATTGTGCAGGGCATAGAATATCAAAAGAAAATAAACTTAAAGAGCAACGTTTTTTCTGTAATGTAGAGTTATCTAATGGTCATTTTTATTCGTTCATATTATACAGATCTGATACTGATACCGATGCCGGTGTAGGATATGCAATCATGGCTGGAGGTTCAAATCCTTTTGAAAAAATAAAAGATAAAAAATGTAGATATGCTGTAAGTTTTTTTAAAAATCAAGCATTTCTTAAACTCAAATGTAAAGTTAATGAGGAATTTGTAAAAGAGATTACTAAATAACTTTTAGTAAAATAAAAATATTTTATGGTAAGAAAACTAGCTAGTTTAGAAGAATGGGAAAATATAATTTTAACTAGCAATACTGATAGGTTAGAAAGTATTCTAGATAAAGATGTTATTTTTTATTCACCAGTTGTATTTACACCTCAAAAAGGAAAAATTATAGTAATTCAATATTTGACAGCTGCTGTAAAAGTTTTTCAAAATAAGAAGTTTAGATACACCAATATAATAAAGTCTAATAACTTTGCTTATGCAGAGTTTGAAGCTAAGTTTGGCAACATTTTAGTAAATGGAATAGATATAATAAAAACTAAGAACAACTTGATCATAGAGTTTAAAGTATTTTTAAGACCGCTTAAAGGAATTGAAATAGTTTGGAAGGAGATGAGAGAAAGTTTAAGAAAAACATGAAATAAAAATAACATAAGCTTCTTATCTAATATTAATTTTGCTAGTCTATTTAGTGTTAAGCATGTCTTTTAGACTCACTACTGTTTATTATAAGTTAGTTAAAATAAAATTTAACTGAAACCTATTATCCAATAGATAACTTTTATAATCTTTTTATTGCTTTTTTACTTTTAAAAAGCCTTTAAATTAACTAGAAAAAATTGTAAATATTTGTAAATAAATTAATATATATTGTGAATATTGTAATATAATGTATAATATCGCCAATTCTAAACAATCCTCGGGAGGGATTATGAGTACTCTAGATAAGGATAGAGAAAAAAGATTGAAAAGAACAGGTAGATGGTTTGATGGAAGTTTTACTAGGAGCAATAGAGACCTCTACCTTACCTATTTAATGCCTGTTTTGCTTATTGTTTCATTGTGTGCAACTTTGTACATCGCTTTGAGTGATTAGTAAAGTAATAACTATTTAGTTTTTTCGCAAACAAATGGATACGTAATAGTACATCTATGTATTTATTATTCTTATTAAAACAAGTTACTTTGTTTTTACCATCATCCCATAATAAGTGGGAGTTCATAGAGTTATACTTATCTTTAATAAAAAAATCACATCCCCAACTATTTTTTTCTTCTTTTTCACAATATTTTTGACCTATTTGGAGATGTAAATGTCTCACTCTAGCCATACATGGAAATAAAATTTTTTCAGGCAACTTAGCTACAGGCATGCCTCTTTTTACAATATCCCCTTCTTTTACTAAGAATTTTCCTGTATGAGTATAAATTGTAATTAATTTTTCTCCACTTATCGATTTCCCGTGGTCTATTACCAAGGAAGAAAGGCCTTTCACAAAGTTTCTCAGCTGTTTCTAATACAAAATACCGTCAGCAATAGTTATTATAGGTTGATTAGCGTTGCCTATAATGTCAATGCCTTGATGTATTTGTGTGCGTGTGCGTCAGTTAACTCAAAACATGCTTTTGAAATCAGATAATATTGGATTAACTTGATATCCTATTGGACTAACATCAATAATAGTTTATTTACAATATTCTAATCTCCTTAAAAATTTAGTTTCTAAATCTGGTCTATCTAAATAAAATTCTAATGCATTTTCACAGAAACTTTTTATACTTTTTTTATTATTGGTAATATTATTATCTTCTGTCAAAATTTGAGAGAATAGAAATATAAAACTCAATGAGTAAAATAAACCAATAAAAAATGAAAAGAATTGTTTTAATTTGTTCATAATATTATATAGAGTATTTTTATAAAAAAAAATAAATATATATATATAATTAAAAATGCATGTTGTATGAAAAAAATTGAAGATTTAATAGAAAAAGATGGTTTGTACTATGAAAAAGGCTCTGACAGTCCTTTTAATGGAGAAATAAAGGATTTAGCATCAGGAGTTTTTAAAAATGGTTTACCTGACGGAAACTGGAAGGAATACTCTGATAAAGGAGTTATTTTATCGGAGAGCAATTATATAGAAGGTGAATTAAATGGTGAGTTTTTAAATTACTTCGACAATGGACATTTAAAAGAAAAAGGAAATTTAATGAAAGGGAAACTGGAGGGTGAACTTAAAGAATATTATAAAACTGGCCAAATTAAATTACAGCAAAATTATAAAAATAACAAAGAAGAAGGTGCTAGTATGAGTTTCTACGAAAATGGACAATTAAAAGAAAAAAGAAATTATAAAAATGGGAAATTAGAGGGAGAATATTACTACTATTATAGTAACGGTAAGCTATGTATTAAAAATAACTATAGAAATGGAATGCTTGATGGGGAGAGACTAGTATATTTTGATAACGGTAAGCTTGAAAAGAAAGAAATGTTTAAAAATGGATATAATCTATCAAAGTCCTATCACTGAATATAAGAAATATTAATTAAATAAAAATTACTGAGCTAGTTTTATAGCTCAGTAAATAATTGCTTATTTCATGTTAAATGTTCCATCACCATCACCAAAGCCAGCTGCTCCAGCCCAAGACATTTTTCCAGTAACACCTGTATATTTGTTCCACTTATTGCATCTCCATTACATTCATTAATACTATCATCCATCACATCGCATTTCCAATTTAACACACAATATTCTTTTGATGAGCTTCTTTCATATTACATGATCCCATTAGTATTTCAGCTGGTGCAGTTTTGATATAACCCAGTACATGTAAAATTATATGTAATTTCTTTATTATCTACTGTCATTACATTTGTACCTGTAAAGGAACTAGGCATACTCATAAAATTGTCACTCTGAATCATTGTAGTATTAGTCCAGTCACCTCCATATTTAAAGGTCATATTTTTTGCATTAGCAATAATAGAAATAAATAAAAATGCTATTGTTAATTTAAAAGTACTCATATTATACTACTTATAGTAATTATAAACTAGTTGGTTGAAAAGTAACATCAATTTTTAAAATAAGTAATTACTATTCTTATGTGGTATATTTTTTAAATGAGATTAGCAACTTGGAACATAAACTCAGTAAGGTTGAGGATAAAAAAAATACTTAATTTTGTAAAAAATTTCAATATTGATGTCTTGTGCCTGCAAGAAACTAAGACTGTTAACGATTATTTTCCCATTGAAGATTTTAAAAAAAATGGCTATCAATATTCTCACTTTATAGGACAAAAATCCTACAATGGAGTAGCTATTTTATCAAAAATTCCGATTGTCAAAAAAGCAAAATTAAAATGGTGCAATATTTCTGATGCTAGACATGTTTCAGTAAAATTAGAAAATAATGTTACCATACATAACTTTTATATACCTTCTGGTGGAGATATTCCTGATATTAAAAAAAACCCTAAATTTAAACATAAACTAGATTTTTTAAAAGAAATGATAATTTATTTTTCTAAAGACAGAACTAGCAAGAAGGTTCTTGTAGGAGATCTTAATATTGCTCCTGGAAAATATGATGTATGGTCTCATACACAATTACTTAATGTAGTGTCTTACACAAATATTGAAAGACAACTTTTATCAAAATTAATATATCAGAGTAAATTGATAGATATTATAAGATATAATAATATACCAGATGCTAAGTTATATACTTGGTGGTCTTATAGAAGCAAAGATTGGCGTAAATCTGATAGAGGAAGAAGATTAGACCATATTTTTATTTCTAAAGATTTAATATCAAATATTAAAATGACTAAAATTTGTAAAGAGTTAAGAGGTGGAAACAAACCTAGTGATCATGTCCCTGTTATAACTGATTTTGATTTATGATATTTGTTTTAGATAACTTAAAAAGTTTTTTTATAGTTTTATGAATGAGTATGAGGGTTAGCAAACGAAGCTAGAATATGTTCAAATATTTCTTTTTGAGACTTTAAGGCCTCACTTTCATTAAATCTTTTATCAGAAATTCTAGTAAATCCTTTTTCGCAGTTCTCGTATACATTAAGTTTAACATTTTTGATATCTTCTAAAAATTTTAATTTATCGTTTTCTTTTAAATTAATAAAAATGTTTTTGCAAAGATGAATTAGCATTGGTCTTCTAATAAAAGTATCATGTTTTTGAAAAAATTCAAAACCTTCAAAGTCAACACATACCGAAGACTCAATATCTAACCAGAGCCCAGACAAGTATGATAGGTTAGCTCCTATACCATAACCAATAGTTGCTACCAATCCATTACATTGAGGTGTTTCTCTTAACCATTGTAAGCAACTAACAATATCTTCATACCCCTTATCAATATTATAGCTTTTTATCAGCTTGACTGCCTGTTCTAAATCTTCTTCTTTATTACTATTAAGTTCACATCCTGGTAGTTGTCTCCAAAACAAATCAGGGACAAACACGGTATAACCTTTAGCAGCATATAATTCTGCTGTATTTCTTATATTAGCATCAATGCCAAATTCTTGATGAAGCAATAAAATTCCAGGATAGACTCCGTTGGCTGGAGCAGTAACATAACCTTTAAATCTAATTTCTTTACCTTTATTTATTT
>CAYTJO010000050.1:1028-8533 GCA_964438215.1 uncultured Rhodospirillaceae bacterium | reverse complement strand
TTATGAATTAGATTGCTTACATTAATTCCAAGATAGTAAGCTCTAATTTCGTTATCTTTTATAGCTAATACCATTTTACCAACTGGAGATGAAATATATTTAGAAACTAAGAAAATACATATAAAACTTACAATTATTATAAAAAAATAAGAAATAATATTTAAACGAAATTGATCTTCTATTTCAAAACCCAAATATGTAAGATTTTTAATACCAAATCCGTCTGTAGAGCCTAAAGATATACTTTTTACAATAATTACAAAAAGTATCATTGATAAAGCTAAAATCATCATAGCAAAGAAAATACCTCTGAATTTTCTAACAAAAAAACCAAATAAAAAAGATACAAACCCTCCCAATAAAACAGTAATAAGTATGAGTAAAAATGCATCTTGAATATTTAAAAAATTATAAGATATTGCAACAGAATAACCTCCTAAGCAATAATACAAACCATGTCCAAATGAAATTAATCCAGATCTCATTAATACCAGCAAACTAAGAACTACAAGTCCATTGCAACATGCAAGACAAATTATATTTAAGCTCCATGCAGGAAGATAAAACCAACTTATTAATAAAAAAAATAAACTAAAATAGACCCCATAGTTATTTAATTTTATATATTTTTTGATCATATCTTTCTAGTTTCTTTTGATCCAAATAATCCCTCAGGCTTTACAGATAAAATTATTGCCATAACAAAAAAAACTATGAATAATTCTAATTGAGGAAAATAAAAAATAGCAAGTGTTCTAAAAAGTCCTATTAAAATTGCTCCTATGGCGGCCCCAGTAATACTTCCTAATCCCCCTGATACTACCACAGCAAAAGCCAACACAATAACTTCTACACCTATGCCAGGAACTACAGAAATCATAGGAGCAGATGCAGCTCCACCTAAACATCCTAAAAAACATCCAATAAAAAATGTATATACAAAAAATTTAGATACATTTATCCCCATTGATGATGCTATTTCTCTATCATGAATTACTGCAATCAGTAATTTCCCAATTTTAGTAAACTTAATTATAAAGTAAAATAAAGCCCATACTGCAATGGCTAGTAATATTATTAATAAATCATATATAACATATGGCAATCCTAGCACACTTATGTCACCTAACATCATTCTGGGTTGAAATGGTAAATAAGAACTAGTTCCAAATAAAATCTTCATTGTGTCTTCAAAAATCAAAAATAATCCGTAAGTTACTAAAACTATTACTATCTCATCTCTGCCATAAATTTTTCTTAAAAAAAATTTTTCAATAAAAATACTTAATATAAAACCAACTGAAATCGCTGATAAAGGAATAAATAAATAATTTAGATATTGATAACTTTCATAATTAGAAGAAAACAATCCTACTAACCAAGCAGTCGTATAAGCACCAAAGGCATATAGGCTGCCATGAGCAATATTTAAAACTTTCATTACCCCATAAATTAGAGTTAACCCAGAAGCAACTAGAAATAACCAAGAGGCATAAACTAAACTATCTAATAATATAAATGGAAGAGAATCTAACATATAACATTACAATAATAAAAATTAACATTATTTGCACTAAATTATTTGTTACATTATAATCAAAAAATGAATGCTCAAGAGAATTTTTACTGTGTTGCTCCAATGATGGGGAAAACTGATACTTTTTTTTGTTATTTATTAGAATTAATTAATAACAAAGTTTTAGTTTATACTGAAATGATGCATGCAGAAACTATTATTAGAACAAATATTTTAGAAAATTATAATATAAAAAATAATATTGATAATGTTGCGATTCAAATTGCTGGAAGTAAACCAGATCGTCTTGCATTAGCAGCAAAAAAAGCTGTAAGCTTTGGATTTAATGAAATAAATATTAACTGCGGTTGCCCTAGTAAAAGAGTTGTCTCAGGTAGCTTTGGAATTAACCTTCTTTTACAACCTAACTTGGTAAAAGAATGTGTAGGAGAAATACAAAATAAAACTTCTAAGCAAATAAGCATAAAAACTAGAATTGGAGTTGACCAGCACACATCAGATCATATTTTAGACAACTTTTTACTAGAACTTAACAAAGTAAATGTTAGAAAATATATAATACATGCTAGGATTGCTCTTAGAGGAAAGTTAAGTACTAAAGATAATTTAAACATACCCGCACTAAAATATGAAAGAGTATATAAACTTAAAAAGAAGTTTAAGAATAATAAAATTATTATAAATGGTGGTTTTAAAAACACAAAATATGATAGTCAAGTTATTAAAAATGTTGATGGAATTATGATTGGGCGAGAAGCATATAAAAACCCTTGGATATTTAATACAGATATAACATATAAAGATTTGGACAAAAAAAAATTAATTATAAACTCTTATTTAATTTTTTTAAAAAATAACTTTAAAAAGCATCTGTTTAATAAGAATGCTCTGTTTCACATACAAAATATTTTTAATGGTTATCAAGGATCTAAAAAGTGGCGTCAAACCGTTTCTAGAGCAACCAAAAATAAAGACTTAAATAATTTATTAAAATTTATAGATTGTGATAATATGAAATTAATATGAAGTTTGTGGTAAAACAATTTATTAACTACAGTGTTTTTTTTGGACTGATTTTTGTTATTAATTCATGTGCTCATTTTAGAATAATTAATTTGGAAAAAAATAATTATCAAACAAAAGATTTTTACCAGCTTTTAAGCAAAGAGTATTTAGACTTAGCAAAATATGAGTTATATGAAATGCATGATGAAATTGATGCTAACTTATTTGCTTATAAATCTTTATTATCAATAAATCAAAATATATTTTATCCAGAAGACCCAAAGAATTGGAAAATTCCTTCAAATTACCAAGAAACTGCTTCTTTATTGTTTGATAAAATAAATAAGTTTATAGATGAAAAAATTTATTTAGAATACCCTGAATACTTTTCTAAAACTCTAGCGGCTTATGATTGTTGGATTGAACAAGTAGAAGAAAATTGGCAAATTGAGCATATAGCTGCTTGTTACGAAAAGTTTAATCAGAATTACAACGCCATAGCAAAAGATATTTCTAATACTGAAAAAAACCTTAAAAATAAAATTTCTAAAAAAACAAAAAATGATAATATAAAGAAGCAGGATGAAACCTCATCTGATTTAATCAATAAAAAGTCGAAAAAAAATTTTAAAACAACTCTTACTGAGATAACTCAAATTTATGAAATTAAAGTTTTTTTTGAATTTGACAAATTTACATTATCTGCAAAGCAAATTATTGAATTGGAGTTTTTTATAAAAACAGCAATTCAAAATTCTAATATGGAAATTTTAATAGAAGCACACACAGATACTATGGGTCCTAAAACATACAATAATAATTTATCAAAAAAAAGAGCTAGCTTTATCAAAAAGTATTTGATGAATAGAAATTTAAGCAATACTATCAAAACTAGAGCCTATGGAGAAAGCAAGCCATTAATTTCCACTAATGATGAAGTCAAAGAGAAAAAAAATAGAAGAGCAGAACTTTATTTAAAATAAATTGAGATAAATTATGATACCTAGATATTCTACACAAGAAATGTCAGACATTTGGAGTACAAAAAATAAATATAAGTTATGGTTAAAAATAGAATTGCTAGCATGCGAAATTAATGAAAAACTAGGGATTATTCCAAAAAATAAATCTGAAGAAATTAAAAAATTAGCAACTTTTGATGAAAAAAGAATTTTTGAAATTGAAAAAGAAACTAAGCATGACGTTATAGCATTCTTAACAAATGTAGCAGAAAATGTAGGAGATAACTCTAAATTTATACATAAAGGACTTACCTCTTCTGATGTTTTAGACACATGCTTTTCTATTCAATTATCAGAAGCAAGTAATCTATTAATAAAAGAATTAGAAGAAGTTTTAGTAATACTTAAGAATAAAGCTAAAAAATATAAGTATTTGCTATGCATTGGTAGAAGCCATGGAATTCATGCTGAACCAATAACAATGGGATTGAAGTTTGCATATGCTTATGCTGAGTTTTCTAGAAATCTAGACAGGCTAAAAACTGCAAAAAAAGAAATATCAGTTTGTAAAATATCAGGTCCTGTTGGAACCTACTCTAGTGTTTCCCCTAAAGTAGAAGAGTATGTAGCTAAAAAACTGAAACTGAAACCAGAAACTATATCTACTCAAATTATTCCTAGAGATAGACATGCTATATTTTTTTCCACTTTGTCTATATTAGCATCGTCTATAGAAAGGTTGTCTGTAGAAATTAGACATTTGCAAAGAACAGAAGTATTAGAAGCTGAAGAATATTTTAGTCCTGGCCAAAAAGGAAGCTCTGCAATGCCACACAAAAAAAACCCTGTATTATCAGAAAATCTGACAGGCCTAGCAAGATATATCAGAAATACTTGCAACTCAAGTATAGAAAATATAGTTTTATGGCATGAAAGAGATATATCTCACTCTTCTGTAGAAAGAATTATTGGCCCAGATGTAACAATAGCTTTACATTTCTCATTAATAAGACTTAAAAACCTTATAAAAAATTTAGTTGTTTATCCAAAGAATATTGAAAGAAATGTAAATCATCTACAAGGTTTGCATTTCAGTCAAAATGTTATGCTTAAACTTATAGATAAGGGTGTTTCAAGAGAAGTTGCATACAAAATAGTTCAGGAAAGTGCTATGAAAACGTGGAATAGTATAAGAGCCAATAAAAAAAAATCTTTTTTAAGTTTTCTTCTTTCTAATAAAAAAACTACTTCAAAAATAAACAAACAGGAAATTAGAAAAATATTTAATAATAAATTATTTATAAAAAATATTAATCACATTTATAAGAATGTTTTTAAATAATTTAATTTAATTAAACGCTTGTTTATATTTTAGTATTATTATTTATGTGCATACTTTTTATATTAAGAAAAAAAAATAGTAAATGGCCCCTTTTAATAGCTACAAACAGGGATGAATATTTTAATAGAGATTTTCAAACACCAGGTTTTCATTGGAAAGAATATCCTTTTATATTTGCAGGAAAAGACAAAAAGGCGGGAGGATCTTGGCTAGGAGTAAATGAATATGGGCTTTGTGTTTCTATCTTAAATAGAACATCAAATATTAATTTTAATCATACACTAAAATCTAGAGGGGAGTTAGTCATTAATGCACTGAAATGCAAAAAAGCATTAGAAGCAAAAAATAGACTTTTAAGATGTTTTAAGAAAAAATATCGTTTTTTTAACTTATTTATTGCTGATAATAACAATGCTTATTGGATAAAATACGATAATTATAAAATTGAGACACTTACTGTTCCTTATGGCTACTCAATTATTGACAACCTTAACTTAAATGACCAAGAGTCATTAAGGCAAAGTTTAAATAAAAGCTTTTTTCACAAAGCTAAATATCCTGAGCCAGAAAAAAATAAATTCAATGACTGGAAAAAACTATTAACTTTAAAAAAACAAAGTATGGACGAAAAACAAGCTTCAATATATGTTAATAATAAATATAATAATTATGGTACTGTATGTTCTTCTATAATTGGACTACCAAGCAGTAAATTAAATAATAAAGGTATTTTTTGGTTGTATAGGAATTCTTTAAGCACCCGACCTAGTTATAAAAAATTAAAAGTATTTAGTTGAGGCATATGAAACTTATTCTAGAAGGTAAAGCAAAAAAAATTTATCAAAGCAAGAGTAAAAGTAATTTAGTTCAATACTTTAAAGACAGCGCAACTGCTTTTAATAATAAGAAAAAAAAAGAATTTAATAACAAGGGCATTATTAATAACTTAATTTCATCTGATATTTTTAAGTATCTCAATAAAAATAAAATTAAAACTCATTTTATTGAAAAGCTTAACGATAGAGAACAATTAATTAGGAAAGTTAAAATTATACCCATAGAAGTTGTTGTAAGAAACTACGCTGCAGGAAGTTTAGTAAAAAGATTAGCATTTAAAAGAGGTGAAAAATTTAAAAAACCATTGATTGAATTTTACTATAAATGTGATGAGTTAAATGATCCTATTATTACTGATGACCATGTAATATTACTAAATTTAGCAAAAGAAGAAGAACTATTTAAAATTAAAAAAATTAGTCTAAAAATTAATAGTCTTCTTATAAAATATTTTAAAAAGATTAATTTTATTTTAGTGGATTATAAAATAGAGTTCGGTACTTTAAATAAAGAAATAATATTAGCAGATGAAATTTCACCCGATAGTTGTAGATTATGGGATATAAAAACTAAACTTAGTTTTGATAAAGATGTATTTAGGGAAAATAAAGGTGATTTATTAAAATCTTATAAAGAAGTTATTAAACGGTTAAAAATATAGGTAAGCAATGTTTAAATTAGATGTGTTAGTAAAATTAAAAAAAGATGTTTTAGATCCACAAGGTAAAGCAATAGAGTTAGCTGCTAAAAATATAAATTTAAATAATATATATTCTATAAAACAAAATAAATATTTTGAAATTATAGTGGAAAAAGTTCCAAATCAAGACAAAGCAAAAGAAGTAGTTGAAAAATTAAGCAAAAACCTTTTAGCTAATGAAGTTATTGAAGATTTTAAAATTATAAGTAGTAAAAAAATATGACGCCCTCAATTATCGTATTTCCTGGCTCCAATTGTGATAAAGATTTATTTCATTCTATAAAAAATATTTTTGGAAAACCACCAAGTCTAATTTGGTATCAAGAGGAAATTCCTAAAAACACTGATCTCATCATAGTTCCTGGTGGTTTTTCATTTGGTGACTATTTAAGATGTGGTGCTATAGCTGCAAAATCTAAAATACTAAAACAAATTAATTTATTTATTAAAAAAGGTACTCCTGTTTTAGGTATATGCAATGGATTTCAAATTCTAACAGAAGCTGGTTTTCTACCTGGTATGCTGCTAATGAATAAAAACTTAAAGTTTATTTGTAAATATGTTGATTTACTTGTTACAAACAATGTAAGTCAATTTACTAATACTTTAGAGACCAATGAAACACTTACTTTACCAATTGCACATAAGGTGGGTAATTATTACATCAATAATGATGGATTAGATAAATTAATTTCAAACAATCAAGTAGTTTTAAGATACTCTAATAAAAGAGGACAATGCACAGACATACAAAACCCTAATGGATCTGTATTTAATATAGCAGGAATAGTTAATGATAAAGGTAATGTAATGGGCATGATGCCTCACCCAGAAAGATTTTACAATAATGATAAAAAAGATGAAATAATGAAAAAAATACTAGTGTCTATTTCAAATGCCCGATGAAAATATTTTAAAATATATAAAACAAATAGGATTATCTGAACAAGATTATGAAGATTGCAAAAATCTTTTAAGAAGAGAACCTTTAAAAACTGAATTAGCCTTGTTTTCTGCTATGTGGAGTGAGCATTGCTCATATAAGTCCTCTAAATATTGGTTAAAAAAACTACCTTACAAAGCTGATTATGTCATTCAAGGACCTGGTGAAAATGCAGGTGT
>CAYTJO010000050.1:401-953 GCA_964438215.1 uncultured Rhodospirillaceae bacterium | reverse complement strand
ATCCCTCCTTTATTGCACCATATCAAGGTGCAGCAACTGGAGTAGGAGGAATTATGAGAGATGTTTTTACTATGGGAGCAAGACCAATAGCAAACTTAAATTGTTTAAGGTTTGGAAGTCTAAAAAATAATAAAAGCAAACACCTATTTAATGGTGTTGTTTCAGGCGTAGGAGACTATGGTAATTGTACAGGAATTCCTACTGTTGCAGGTGAATGCAGTTTTGACAATAGATATAATAAAAATATTTTAGTAAATGCAATGAGTATTGGAATAGCAAAAAAAAATAAAGTATTTTATGCTAAAGCAGGAAAACCTGGTAATAAAGTAGTGTACGTAGGATCCAAAACTGGAAGAGTATTTACTCCACTAAAATTTCCTTCTAAATCTTCAGTATTTTCATCACCAGCTACTGATTTTAACAAATAATCATATTTGGCAGAATCGCTAGTATGGTCAGACATTTTTTGCCCCATTAGTGTACTAGTTTCTGTACTTGATTGAGAATAAACAGAATAATCTGCTAGCAAATCTTGCTTAAAAAATACGTTTA
>CAYTJO010000050.1:0-391 GCA_964438215.1 uncultured Rhodospirillaceae bacterium | reverse complement strand
TTTCTAAAGACTCTGAAAGTTTAAAACCAACTGTACAAGTAGGAGACCCTTTTTCAGAAAAGTTATTAATGGAAGCTTGTTTAGAATTAATGAATTATAACTCTATTATAGGATTACAGGATATGGGAGCAGCTGGTCTGACCTCCTCTGCAGTAGAAATAGCAGCATCATCAAAATTAGGTATTAAATTAAATTTAGATCATGTGCCACTTAGAGATGGGAAAATGAATGCTGACGAAATAATGTTATCAGAAAGTCAAGAAAGAATGTTAATGATTATTAAACCAGAGAAATTAAAAATCACTAAAAAGATATTTGAAAAATGGGGACTTTCATTTTCCTCAATAGGAGAAATAACAAATGATTCAAATATTAAATTTGCATATAAAAA
>CAYTJO010000049.1:4887-8746 GCA_964438215.1 uncultured Rhodospirillaceae bacterium | reverse complement strand
GCAGGAGCTGCGTCATCTTTCTTTTCTGGTGCGTCAGCAATCATTGCTTCGGTTGTAATTAATAAACCAGCAACTGATGCAGCATCTTGTAATGCAGCTCTAACTACCTTAGTAGGGTCAATGATGCCTTTAGCAACCATGTCAACATATTTTCCTGTTTGAGCGTCAAAACCATAATTTTTAGTTTTAGCGTCTCTAATTTTTCCTACTACGATTGAAGCATCATATCCAGCATTAAAGGCAATTTGTCTAATTGGTGACTCCAATGCGCTTTTAACAATATCTATACCTACTTTTTGATCATTATTAGACGGTGATAGATTTTTTAAAGCTTTCATAGAATATAGCAAAGCAACACCACCACCAGGAACAATACCCTCCTCTACTGCTGCTCTTGTAGCATTCATTGCATCTTCAACTCTATCTTTTCTTTCTTTAACTTCTACCTCGGTAGCGCCACCAACATTTAATACAGCAACTCCACCTGCTAATTTAGCAAGCCTCTCTTGAAGTTTTTCCTTGTCATAATCAGATGTTGCTTCTTCTATTTGTGCCCTAATTTGGTTACATCTACCTTCAATGTCCTTCTTTTTTCCAGCTCCCTCTACTAATGTAGTCTCTTCTTTGGTTAAAATTACTTTTTTGGCTGTTCCTAACATTTTAAGATCTATTGCTTCAAGCTTTACTCCTAATTCTTCACTAATTACTGTGCCAGAGGTTAAAGTAGCCAAATCTGCAAGCATTGCTTTTCTCCTGTCACCGAAACCCGGTGCCTTGCAAGCAGCAACCTTTAACCCACCTCTTAATCTATTTACCACAAGAGTAGCAAGAGCTTCTCCTTCTATATCTTCTGCAATTATTAAAAGTGGTTTCCCAGACTGCACTACCTTTTCTAAAATTGGAAGCATAGGCTGAAGAGAAGTAAGTTTTTGTTCGTGGATAAGAATAAATGGATCTTCCAATTCAGCTATCATTTTTTCTGCATTAGTAACAAAATATGGAGATAAATATCCCCTATCAAACTGCATACCTTCGACTACATCAAGGGTTGTTTCAAGAGATTTTGCCTCTTCAACAGTAATTACTCCTTCTTTACCTACTTTTTCCATAGCATTAGAAATTAATTCACCTATTTCTGTTTCACCATTTGCAGAAATTGTTCCTACTTGAGCAACCTCGGATGGATCAATAACTTTTTTACTAAGTTTGTTAAGTTCTTCAATAACTGAAGCCGTAGCCATATCTACACCACGTTTAACATCCATTGGGTTCATGCCGGCAGCGACTGCCTTATGACCCTCTCTAACTATAGCTTGAGCTAAAACTGTTGCTGTAGTGGTTCCATCACCAGCAACATCATTTGTTTTACTAGCAACTTCTCTTACCATTAGTGCACCCATATTCTCAAACTTATCTTTAAGCTCAATCTCCTTAGCTACTGTCACTCCATCTTTTGTTGATCTTGGAGCTCCAAATGATTTGTCAATTACAACGTTTCTACCTTTAGGCCCTAACGTTATTTTTACAGCATTTGCCAAAACATCAATACCTCTTAACATACGCTCCCTTGCATCTGATGAAAATTTTACTTCTTTTGCAGACATTTTTTTTTCCTTTTGTTTAAATTATTTAACTTACGATACCCATAACGTCAGACTCTTTTACTATCACATAATCTACATTATCAATAGTAACTTCAGTGCCAGACCATTTACCAATTAAAACCTTGTCACCCTTTTTAACATCAAGGGGAGTAACTGTCCCATCTTCAGCTTTTTGACCAGATCCGACAGCAACTACTTTAGCTTGCATTGGTTTTTCTT
The DNA here is from genome assembly GCA_964438215.1 of uncultured Rhodospirillaceae bacterium. Classification (GTDB taxonomy): domain Bacteria; phylum Pseudomonadota; class Alphaproteobacteria; order TMED109; family TMED109; genus JAYYAX01. The sequence continues at coordinate 6,923 of CAYTJO010000049.1, read as the reverse complement.
TAGCTGTATCAGGAATAATAATTCCTCCTTTGGTGAGATCGTCTTCACTCTCTCTTTTTACCATAACTCTATCATGTAATGGACGAAAATTCATATTTACCTCATTAATTTAAATTAAGCACTCTCTTCTATAGAGTGCCGATAACTATATGTGGGTATAACATTTTAGACTTCAAGAGTAAATAGAATTATTTTTTATTTTTTTTTATTTTTTTAGAAGAAATATAAGAAATAGAATGTTTATATAATAAAGTTAAGTTATTATTATAATTAATCAAAATTGAAAAATTATCAAACTTTACTAATTTCGCAGTTAATATTAGACCATTTATTAAATTAATTTCTACAACTTCTTTATTTTTAATAACATCATTAAGGTAATTGTCTTGCAAATTTTTATATAATTCAACCTTATGCATTTCAAGTTCTTATAGTTTTTAAAAGTGAAACATAAAGTAATTTGTATATATTATCTTTATCTAAATTTAAATTTAAATTATCTATTTTTTTTGCCATTACTAAGAGTGATGAGCTATTGGTTAAAAAAACTCCATCAGAATTAACTAAAAAATTTAATTTAATTTCTTTTTCAAATGCTTCCATTCTCAGCTTCTTAGCTATTTCAAATACCTTTTTTCTTGTCACACCTGCAAGTATGTTTTTTTTAAGTGGAGGAGTATAAATTTTTCTATTCTTAATCACCCATATATTTGAGGTAGTTGCTTCAGTTATAAATCCTTTTTCATCATACATCACACATTCAAAAGCTTTTTTATTTAATGCCTTCTGCTTTAAAAGCACGTTTCCTAAAAGGGAAGTAGACTTAATATAACTAAATTTCCATCTTATATCTTTGCTGGATATTAAAGATACTGGCCTAATATCTTTAAATACTTCTTTGTGTAAACCACTAATAATTAACGAAGGAGTTAGACTGTTATTCCAGTTATGATTTCTTAATGCAATACCTCTAGAAATTTGAATATAAATCAATCCTTCAACTATATTATTAATTCTGATAATTTCATTGCATTTAAAATAAAGCACTTCTAAGTTTTTAAAATTATCAATATTTATTAATTTTAAAGACTTCTTTAATCTAGCAAGATGCTCCTTCCAAAAAATTAATTTGGAAGCGTGTACTGCAATTACTTCATAAACAGAGTCTGAAAAATGTATACTTCTATCATTAACTGATATTAAAGCATTCTTAATATTTAAATATTTTCCATTAACAAAAGCTATTTTAGACATATTAGTTTTTTATAGAAAGTTTTTTAAAAATCAACAAGTAACCAATTAACTCAAATCTACCACAAATCATCAAAAAGTTTAAAATTAAAAATAAGTTTGAGTTTTCTTTTAAGGTCACATTATTAATATATAAAAACCCGTCGCCTGTATTTGTTAATGCTGCTATAGAAAAAACAAAGGATTCAAAAATGCTGTTACCAGAGATACATAACAAAAGCATCGAAAGAATAATAATAAAGATCCCTAGGGATATTAATGCGTAAAAGCTATTTAATTCTTTTTGGTTTGACCCTTTTTTAACAAGGTCTATTCCATATACTTTGTGACGTAGCGTTAACTTTGTTAGTTCATCTTTAATTTTAATAAACAATATAGAAATTCTGTCAATTTTTAGCCCACCACTGCTACTTCCAGAAAAACTTCCAATCATTATTAAAATTAGAAATATAAAAAATAAAGGATAAAGTTGCTGTATAATCATAATGTTAGTAACTTTACTGGGCAATAGACCAGTCGTTGTTAAAAAGGATAAAAAAATAAATAAGTTTTCTTGCAAGGTCAAAAGACTATTATTAATAAACAGTAAAAATAGAAAAATTAAAATAAGAATTATAAAAAAGCTTCTTTTTAAAATTTTTAGGTAATAAGTTTTAAAAATTCTACTATTGTGAATATATAAAAAAAATGGAAGTATAAGAATTGTTAATAATATTAATAAAGAATAAACAACTAAAAAATTATTATCAGAAAAATAAAAACCTAGCAAATGTCCATTGCTACCT
>CAYTJO010000049.1:1898-4877 GCA_964438215.1 uncultured Rhodospirillaceae bacterium | reverse complement strand
AATACAAAAAAAATCTTAATATTAGTTTTTTATTAAATATTACTAATTTGTCATGTTTATTATAAAGAACTAAAAAAAAAAGAATGAAACAAATAATTGAAAAAAAACCACCTATTAATTGAATAAATGAACTCCAAATTAAAAGAGACTCATATTCTTGAAAGTGACTAAAAATCTCTAGATTAAAACCTGTTGTAGTAATATAACTAGTACTTATAAAAATAATGGAATTTAAATCCAATACTTTTATTAGTGAATAAAAAGGTATTGATGAAACTATAATTAACAATAACCATGATAAAAAAATAGTTATAATAAAGTTTTTTACTTTTAAATCATTATTGTAAAATAGTAAATTTAAGAAATAACCTATTATAAAACATAAAATAGAACTGATAAAAAAAATACTAGAGTTATTGTTAGATTCAAGCAGACACTTAATAGATAAAATTAAGCCGAGGCTACCATATACATAAAAAATCGATTGCAATGTAAAGTTAAGCAAATTTTGCATAAACTAAATTAATTCTGAGTCATTTGATAAAAAATCTTCTAATTGATGAATAGACTCATGTAATAAACACATTACAACTTTATCACTTGCCTCTATAATAGTTTCTCCAGTAGGAGTCAACACCGTATCATTCCTAACAATAGAACCAATTATAGTATTATCAGGCAACTCAGCATCTTTTAGGGGTATTCCAACTAATTTCGAACCTTCCTTAACTAAAAATTCAATAATTTCTGCTTTACCTGCCTGTAGTTCATACACATCAGAAACGTCTCCTCTTCTGATGTATTTTAAAACCTTTGAAACGGTTAATTCTTTAGGAGATATAATACCATCTATATCCATCAATGAAATAACTGGCAAATATTTATCTCCACTTAATAAAGCATAGCAGTTTTTAGCTCCTGCTTTTTTTGATAATGTAGATACTAAAGTATTTATTTCATCACTATTAGTAACTGAAAAAACAATATCAGCTTTTGAAATTTCAGCTTCCTGCATTATTTCAGATTCTACAGCATCTCCAAGTAACACGTTTGCCTTTTCTAACTGCATAGCTGCTCTTTCAGCTGTTTCTTTATTATTTTCAATTATAGTTATAGATGAATCTGGCTCATTAATTTCTAATATTTTAGCAATATTAAGTGCAACTATACCAGCACCTATAATTACAACTCTTCTACTTTTAATAATCTTCTTTCCAAATATATTTAAGACTCTATTAATATTGTTAGTATCAGAAAGTAAATAGATATCATCACCTTCACTTAATTCTGCCATTTTGTTAGGAATAATCGTTTTTTCATTTCTTACCATTAATACTATTTTTGTATTTAAATTAGGAAAAAGCTCAGTTAAATCTTTTAATGGTGTGTCAAGAACTGGACAGTCACTTTCCAATTTAAAGCCTATTAGCCTTACTTTATCATCAGCAAAAGAAATTAAATCATGAGCACCTGATACTGCAACTAATCTAGCTAGCATGCTTGCAATTTCATCTTCAGGAGAAATTATATAATCTACTCTAAAACCTTTTTCTGAAAATAATTCCCTCCATTTATCATTTAAAAACTCTTTTTCTTTAATCCTTGCGATTGTTGTAGGTATATCAAATAATATTTTTGAAATCTCACACGTTAGAATATTAGTTTCATCATTTTCTGTAACTGATATCAAAAGTTCAGCTTCTTCAACATTTGCCTGAAATAATACCTCAGGATTATAACTTTTACCAACTAATGTTCTAACATCTATTGATGAAGAAATTTTCTCAAGCTTGTCTATACTTTCATCTATCAAAGTGACTTTCATATTATCGGAGGATAAGTACTTAGCTAAGCTATATCCTACTTCTCCTGCGCCACAAATTATAATATTCATTTTTTAATTTCGCCTTTGTTATTTAGTAGTTTTAGCTTTCTGTGCAATGCTGATCTTTCCATACCAATAAAATCAGCAGTTTTAGAAACATTATTATTAAATCTTTTCATTTGTAAATTAATGTACTCAGTTTCAAAAAGTTCTCTTGCATTTTTAAGTGTCAAGCTTATCATTTTTTTTTGAATAATATCTGAAAAATTTTCATCTTCTTGATTATTATTGTATGACATTATTATTTTACTTATTTCATCAGTAGAATGAGTTTGAGAAACTATTAGTAAATGCTCAATAATATTTTCTAATTGTCTTAAATTTCCAGTCAAATTAACTGTTTGTAATAAATTATAATGATATTTTGAAATTTCTTTATTTGCTACTCCTAAACTTTTACTACATCTTTCTAAGAAATAGTCTATAAAATGAGGTATGTCCTCTATACGCTCTTTTAGTGAAGGGACTTTAATTGGAACCACATTGAGCCTATAAAATAGATCCTCACTAAAATTTTTGCTCTTTATTTCGTCCTGTATATTTTTGGAACTTGCAGCAATTATACGAATATCTACTTCAACTGAAAATTTACCATTTACTCTAAAAAATCTATTTTCAGTAAGGAGTTTTATTAACCTTCTTTGTGACTTACTACTAAGATTAGTAATTTCATCTATATACAAAGTACCATTGTGAGCTTGTTCCAATAAACCTATTCTCTCAGGCACTCCTTCAGTATTTTCTATTCCAAAAAGTTCTTCTTCTATTGCATCAGGGATTAATCTTTTTGTATTTAAAAAAACTATTGTTCCTGATGATCTTTTAGAACTATTATGTATTAATTTTGCAATATGTTTTTTACCACTTCCAGTTGGGCCAGCTATAAACACTCTGCTTTTTGTAGGAGCGACTTTTTCAATCAAAGATTTCACTATTTGAGCAGAATTAGATTTTCCTATGAATTCTATATCATCACTTATAAATTGACTTAGCTTTATTTTAATCTCAGCATCATCAATAGCACGCTTAATATTTAGTAATAATAAATTGGTGTCAAAAGGTTATTCAATAAAAATATAAGCTCCAACATGCAA
>CAYTJO010000049.1:0-1888 GCA_964438215.1 uncultured Rhodospirillaceae bacterium | reverse complement strand
CATTTTAATGGTTCCGTGACCACTTATCATTATAACAGGAATATTTTGATAACTTTTTTTAATAAGTTTCAATATTTCAATACCATCTAACTCACTTCCCTCCAACCAAACATCTAATAAAATCAGCGAAGGTATTCTTTTTGAAAGTTCTTTTTTTATACTAGGATAATCCCAAGCAAGCCTTGCACTGAAACCCTCATCTTCTAAAATTCCAGCAATTAAGTCTCTTATATCTTCTTCATCATCTACTATTAGTATATCTTTATTCATAACTTAACTTATCTTTTGAGTTTAGTGGGAAAGTTAATCTTACTTTAGCTCCTTCTTTATTAGAATTATTGCTAAGCTCTATGTTACCTCTATGATCTTCCATTATTTTTTTTACCACTGCTAAGCCAATACCAGAACCTTTTTTTGATCTTGATATATAGGGCTCCAAGAGATATTCTTTATTAGCTGGAAAACCAGGCCCATTATCAATAAAATCTAGATAACAAGTATTATTATTTTTATTTAACTCGATATGAATTTCCCCTATTTTATGTTCTTTTTTTTGTTCATTAATTGCATTAATTGAATTATTAAATAAATTATTTAAAGCTTGATTAATTAAATTAGAATCTGCCTTTAAATTTATTTTACTTATTTTATCTAAATTACTAGTTACAGAAAGTTTTTGATTGGCTAACTTAGCCATACCTATACTTCCCATAATAATCTCATTTATATTGACTTTTTCAAAAATAGGTCTTGGCATTTGTGCAAATGTGGAAAATTCATTTACCATTCTATGAATAGTAGATACTTGTCTAATTATTGTATCTATACAGCTTATAAAAGTCTTTTTTTCTTCAGAAATCTTATTTAAATATTTATGCTTTAATCTATCAGCAGATAACTGAATAGGTGTAAGTGGATTTTTAATCTCATGAGCAATTCTTTTTGCTATATCTGACCATGCAGCTGCTCTTTGAACTTTTATTAATTCAGTAATATTTTCTATTGTAACAACATATCCACTATTCAAACTTTTATAATTTTCAAATGAAACTCTTATAACAAACTTTTTTTTTATTCCTTTTGCAATGTAGTCTAACTGTTCTTCCTTAAAAGATAATTTTAATTCTCTTACATTTTTAACAACTTTTAACAAGGATGGGAATATATCAAAGATTTTTATACCTATAAGTTTACTCGCATCATATTCTAATAACTCTAAGGCAGATTTATTTACTAAAAAAATTTTATCATCAGAATCTACTCCTAAAACCCCTGACTTTACTCCAGTGAGAATAGACTCAGTGAATCTTCTTCTAGTATCTATTTGTTCATTAGCAGTAACCAAATCTTTTCTCTGGTCATAAAGTTGTTTTACCATTCTATTAAAACTGTCTATCAAGGAACTAATTTCATCTGTCTTTTTTTTATCTTTAGGTATTCTAACTTTTAAATTACCTGCACTTACACTTTCTGAAGCAGCAATTAATGAAGAGATGGGATCAATGAGTGAGTTAGCAAATGCTATTCCCAACCATACTGCTAGTAATAATAATATTAAGGCTACTGATAAGAAAACCATAGTAAAAGTGATTCTACTTTCTTCACTACTTTTCTTAGCAGAAGAATAATCATTAACTGCTTTCTTTACACTCTTAAGATTATAGATCATTACAGGGTCTAAGTATCTAGAGAAGTATAAGTAAAGACCAAAATGACCTACTATTGGAGTAATAACAGATAAAATATTATTTTTACTATCATTTATGAATGCTAATGGAGAACTTTTATCTTTTCTATTAGCAAAAAAATTGCTAGGAGAAATATTATTAGGCAAGAAAAAGCTATTTTTAGAAGCAGAATTAATCTTTCCTTTTATGTTAATAACAGC
>CAYTJO010000048.1:8159-8760 GCA_964438215.1 uncultured Rhodospirillaceae bacterium | reverse complement strand
CTTCTGCTCCAAGATTTTTTAAAAACAAAGAAAGCCAAGGTCCTTTAAAACCAGTATTACCAGTTACTAAAATTTTCTTATTTTTATAAACTCTAAGCCTGTCTAACATTTTTATTAATATCATAAATATTTTTAGTTTTAATATTTGTTTTCCATGGAGCTTTACCTTTTTCCCATAAGTCACAAAGTATTTGTTTCTCTCTTAAGGTATCCATAGGTTGCCAGAAATCTTCATGTTTAAATGCAGCAAGATTTTTCTCTTTAACTAATCTTGGCAAAGGTCCTGTTTCCCATGACTCCTGATAAGACTTTATGTAATTCATAACCTTATGTGACACAACAAAGAAACCTCCATTTACCCATCCATTGTCGGTTATAGGTTTTTCTATAAAGTTTTTTACTATGCCTTTTTCTAGATCCATTGCACCAAATCTTGCTAATGGTCTAACAGCGGTTACAGTAACTAATTTTTTTTTATTATTGTGATAAGATATTAAATTATTAATATTAATATTGCTTAAACCATCTCCATAAGTCATTAAAAAATCTTCATCTTTTCTTAAAAACTTATTTATTTTTTTTATTCTTCCTGCTGTTTGGG
>CAYTJO010000048.1:6540-8149 GCA_964438215.1 uncultured Rhodospirillaceae bacterium | reverse complement strand
AAGCAATTAAAAATTATTTTCCATGGTTTCTTGCTATATTTAATTGTTTCTAGTTTTCCTTCTTCAGTAATAATGCAAGTAGAGTTCCTTTCATTATACTCTTTAAAGTATGAAATAATTTCAGAACCTTTATATCCTAAACATATTATAAAGTCATTAAATCCATGAAGCATGTACCAATTCATTATATGTTCTATAATAGGAAAACCACCAATTTCTACCATTGGCTTAGGCCTAATTGAAGTTTCCTCAGCTAATCTTGAACCAAGACCACCTGCTAAAATTACTACTTTCATAAAAAAAACCTTTACAAAAGTTTGCAAGAAACATGCCGTTGACTAGGATAATAAGTTTACTTTGTAATTCTCATTAATATTTGCTTGGGCTACCAAAGAAAGTGATATTTAGTTTAACATCATATTTTTAGTTAATATTGCAGTTTCAGCTGCATAATCTGTTTCTATAGTAGACTCCGCAGCTGCACTCATAATTGCAGAAGCCGCAAACGCAATATTTTCTCTTGCTCTTAATGATTGAATTCCACCTGCTATTTCTCCTAAGTTTAGAGCCACCTCAGCGGTTAACGATTCACCAGTAGTATCAGCATTTGATGCTTCAGTAACAGATGCAATTGAGCTTACTGTTCCAGTAGTAAGAGATATAGCACCTCCTTCATCTGTAACTCCTGCATTAAAAGTAATTTTCGAAGTTCCTAACATTGGTACCCCATTAAATTTAGTTCCTGAAACTATAGCGTCTATATTTGTCGTTATTGTTGCAGTCTCTGCATTTAGAGAGGCTATATCCGTTGTAGAAAGCAAACTATTATTATTATAAAGTGCTCCCAATTCCTCTAACCTTTGAGATAAGGATGCTATTTCATTTAATGATGCCTCTGCTACTAATAATGCATCTATGGCCTCTCTTGCATTATTTGCAGCGGCCCTCCAACTATCTGATTTAGCCTTTAATGTATTAGATAAGGATTGTAAACCTGCTTCTTGTCCGCCTGCAGTAATTTTTCCCGTAATAAGTCTTTTTACGCTGTCATTAATTTTAGGTATTGCTAATTTACTACCTAAACTTGCTAAAATTGCTGAAATATTGCCGTCACTCAAGTAATCCTCCAAAAATACACTTTTTATATAAAACGACTTAAATTAAAAATATTTAGAGTTTTTTCTGGAAGTATTAAAATTTTTAAATATTATAAATATTAAATATAGAAAGTCGTATTTATGTATATGGGAAAAAGAATTATTGTTACAGGCGCCAATGGATTTATTGGATCTCACCTAATCACTGAATTAGTAGCTACAAATACACCAGCAACAGCAATAGTAAAAACTACTTCTAATACAGAAGTATTAAAAAAAAATAAATTTTATAATATTATTAAAACTGATAAGTATTTAGATCCATCTTTAATTAGACAATTATCAATAAGTAAACCAGAATATTTTGTACATTGTGCTTGGGATAAGAATAATATTTTAAACTCAAAACAAACCATAGAGGCAATTGAGTTAGCAAAAGCAATAAATTGCAAAGGTTTTATAACTATTGGAACTTTTGAAGAGTATGGTGAAATAAAAAAAAATATACAAGA
>CAYTJO010000048.1:5140-6530 GCA_964438215.1 uncultured Rhodospirillaceae bacterium | reverse complement strand
AGAAGATCAACTATGTGACCCAAAAACTGATTTTGGAAACACTAAATACGCTATGTATCTTACAAGTAAAAGCATATGTAAAAGTTTAGATACAAAATATTGTCACGTAAGATTATCTATACCCTATTCCATGAGAGACAATGAAGAATTTTACTTTACAAGAATTATTAAATCTATTTCTAGAGGAGAACAACCAGAAATAAACAATTTTTATACTGCCAAAGATTATATTCATGCTTCAGATATAGCAAGAGCAATAATTGGTTTAGTTGAACACCAAGCAGAGGGAGTTTTTAATTTGGGATCAGGAGATTCTATTTCAACAAAAATACTTCTTAATATGATTTATCAAAAATTTGGAAAAAATTTAAAAATTAAAGAAGTAGCAGGAGAAAATAATAATCTTAAAGAGTTTTCGCTAAATATGAATAAAATTTATTCAAAAATAGTATGGAAGCCCTCAATTTCTATATGGGATGGACTATCTCTTCTAGTTCATGAAAATAAATTTAACTCTAAACCTAGCATGGAAGAGTTTGCTGATAGAATTAGAAACCTTAGCAGATAGCATTATATTGTATTATTAGAAATAATTAATATAATAATAAACAATTATAATAATTTCGGAGGAAATATTGGCCGGAACTTTTTGCCCAGAATGGATATTTAATCTATGTGTAGCTAGAACAGCATACGAGTTTATAATATCTGATTTACCGATCAAATCTTATGCAAAAAAGTATGAGAAAGGTTTATTGGAGCACTACCATGCTATACCGCATGAAGAAATTGAAGCATCAGCAGAATTAATTTTACGTTTTCTGGTTGAAATGAATGCTGAGAAATCTGATGAATTGTTAAATAATTATGTTTTTTTTACCCTAAAATATGACCATCCTGGATCTAAAAGAAAGTTAAAAGGACTGTTAGGAACAGCTTTTGATAAGGAAAAAAACAAAACTTATTCTACTGATAATGCAGTTAAATCTTTTAGGGCTTATGTTTTTGGTTTAAGATCAGGAGTTTCTGAAAAAGGGGATCCTGGTTGGGATATAAACAATGAGGAAGGTATAGATATTTTAATAAATATTATAAACGAAGAAGCAGATATTATAGACGGTGTCTAATAAGTAGATTATCTTAGAAATTGAAATAAACTTAAATTAGAAATTTTAACAAAAGCTTGTTGGCTCGCTTGTAAACCGGTAATTTGCCCTTGTAATTCAGTTACTAGTGCTGCTAAATCAGCATCAGAAATTTCTGACATATCTTTTTCTACTGCAATAGTTCTTTGTGCAATTAATTCTTTTTGCCTATCTAATGAGTTAGTCCTAGCTCCTATTATAGCCTTTTGATTAGCTATATGTTCTATAACTACACTAATATCGTC
>CAYTJO010000048.1:0-5130 GCA_964438215.1 uncultured Rhodospirillaceae bacterium | reverse complement strand
ACAAAACTTGAGGAACGCCTAAAGAATTACCTGCTCCATCTATTGCATCGAAAGTTAGAAAAGATTTGGGTTCTTTTTCAGATTTATTAATTCCTTCTACTTGAAGATCTTTTATAGTTATAGGACCATTTTGAGAGTCTTCTAATGTAATTATGTTTCCAGACAATGTAGCTGTAATATTTAGACCAGAACTATTAATAGCTGTTACTACTCCTGATAAGTCAGTGCTAGGTAAATCTACTGAAATATTTGCAGTGTTTTCATTATCAGCTAGCGAAAAACTAAAGTTGCCAGGATTACCATTTTCAATTTTAAGAGTTGCTTTTCCCACAGCTTTTGCTTCTACAACGCTTCCAGCAGCAGTTCTAATTGAATTAATTACGTCTTCCAAAACATTAAACATTGGAGCTACAGAGTCATTTGACTTAACTGACATAAAAACACTTCCACCATCTAATGTAGTTCCTACATTTCTCGTTTCTGATACTGCTACAGAATTAGTTCCTCTATCACCTTTATATTCAATAACACCTTTACTATTTTTTTCAAAAGGTTGTGTTCCTGTATGATAACCTCCAAATATAAAAGCTCCTGAACTATCGGTTGAATTAGCAGTACTTAGCATTTCCTCTTTCATTTCATTGAGTTCTAATGCTAACGCTTCTCTATCCTGAGCACCAAATGTATCATTTGCTGCTTGAATTGCTAATTCCTTTGCTCTCACTATTAAAATTGTAATAGATTGAAGAGCATTATCTGCAATTGTTAGTCTATTAATAGCGTTATCAGCATTTCTAGAATATTGATTAAATCTCTCCTTAACTTGTTGTAAGCCAGAAAGTTCAACTGCTCCTATTGGATCATCTGAAGCTTGAATAATATTTTTTCCAGAAGATATTCTATTTTGCAAAGATTGAATATCTTCATTCAACTTGCTAAATCTTTCAACTTGTTGTTTATTAAATAACTGAGTACTTACTTTCATTCATTAAATCCTATCAATTAAAGCATCAAATAACTCTCTAGCTGTTTGCAAAACGCGTGCCGATGCTTGATAAGCCTGTTGATATTGAATCAATTGTGCTGCTTCTTCATCCATATTTACACCACTTAGTTCAGATGAAGAAGAAGTAGCTGCATCCTTTATCATTTCTGCAGAACTTAAATTTAGATTTGTACTTTGAACTGATGATCCAACGGATGCAACTACGTTAGCAAATAATTCTTGAAAGTTACCTTTCCCTTCTAATGCATATTTATCCTCTTGTAGATCCAACATTGTAAGAATGTTTCTACCATCTCCTACTCCTCCAATATTGTCACTAATTATGAAACTATCATTTACTTTAGGTGTTCCATTTATCTGAAGGCTATAACCCGCAATTTTAAATCTACCAGTATCTGATAATGTTCTTTCGGCAATAGTATGTCCTGTGTCTGTGTCTTTTATATGTATTAACTTATCGTTAGTTGCATCTACTGAAAAAGTTAGATTATCTTTTACTATATCTTTAGGTACTTCTTGCATTGTAAAAGAAGCTGATAATCTTCTTGCTGTACCGCCCCCTTTGATTATAACAATTAACTCCTCTGGAGGAAGATTTCTTAATTCTATTGCATTACCAACTCTGCTTTTTGTAACATCAGAGTCAAAATTAATATCTACAGGCTTTCCATTATTACTTGTAATTTTTATTTTATCATCAACTAGACCTATTGTGTATGGATGAACCTTAATTCCAAATTTTTCGTTGTTAGTAGAATCTTCTACAAATTTAATCTCATGCAATGGAGCTGTATCTAGTTTTCTGGTAATGGAAATATTTTTGTTTACTGCATCCCACTGAAAATTAACATCTTTTAAAAAAGTCTGTCTGTGGTTTCCGTTTCCTGATGCATCATATAGATCAAACGAATAATCATTTTCTACTCCTCCATTTGCAGTTGTTAACTTCAGATTAGCCTCTATAGCAGAGTCAACAGAGGTTATAGTAACATCTTGAGAACTAGTTCCTGTAGAGATAATTTTATAGGCACTTCCTGTCCATTTCACTTCTACTGCTGATATACCTGAAGCACCATTTATTGCTGTTTGTAATGCACTAGCTATATCTACATTTGATGTATAGGTAGCATCAGGAAGAGACAAACTTCCAGAAGCAGTTCCATCTACAGTTAATTGAAATGTATTTCCACTTGATGGAGTGGTTAAAGTAGAAGCAGAACTAACGACTGTTGCTGTTCCTCCTAACCAAGCTGCATCAGTATATTTAACTCTGTAGTCGCTATATTCAGAAACAATACCGCCATTTGTAGATAGTAATTTAGTATGAGTAGTATCTAACGATGAGCTTACCGAAGTAACGCTTACACTAGCATCTGAACTTCCTGTTTTTGAAACTAACTGATATTCACTTCCTGTCCATAAAACACTTATACTTTTATTAGAAGCTACAAGTATTGAATCGTTGTTTATAGCTTCTTCCATTTGCCTAGCAAAAAATACATTTGAAGTATATGTATCATCTGGGATAGTAATGGTTCCAGAAGCTACATCATCCACAGAAAGCTCTATTGTATTGCCGCCTGATAGAGTTATAGTAGAACTATCGCTTAATGTGCTAACCGATCCACTTTTCCATGCACCTGTTTTAATGCTTATATCAAAATAATCTCTATTAGTAGGATTATCTGTTGCTGCTTTTCCCTCTATATTAACAATAGAAGTATTTAATCCAAGACTAGATTTCGAAGTAGTATTTTGAGAATTACTAGGAAAAGTTATTTGGCTTGCAGAAATAGATCCTGCTCCAACTATTCCTAGTTGGTATCCATTTATAGACTCGGAAGCTCCATTTGATACACTTAGTTTAAGGTTACTTTCAATAGTGCTATCTATGGAAGTTATTTTTACACTAGCTACAGTACTATCAGTTATACTGTAAGTTTGACGACCAGTATTAGAAACTATTTCGTAATTGGTTCCTGTCCATTTTACACTTACTGATTTACTTGCATTACTTAAATTCGAGTCAGAATTTATTGCCGTTTGTAAAGCTGATGCTACTGCTGAGTTAGATGAATAAGTTGCAGCAGCTAATGTAATTGTCCCTGAAGCAGTCCCATCTACATCTAATTGAAAGGTATTTCCACTCGACACAACAAGAGTTTTATCTGAAGTTACTTCTGTAGCATTAGCTCCTGACCAGCCTGCTACCGGAGTAAAAAAAGCATATATTCTTCCGTCTTCTCCTCCACTCACAGAAACTTCATTTTCTTTTGTTTCTAAAGTATAAGTTTGATCCTCAAACTCCATAGTTAATTTAGTTCCCGAAACAGGTAAAGTATTTATTACACTTCCTACAACTCTAATATCTGGAGATTCTTCTCTTATATCTTTAAGATGCGCCTTTAGAACTTCTTTGCTATTAATTGTTTCAAGATTATCTAGACTAACCTGAGACATGAAAACTGAACTTCCATCAACAGCTGGCAACTTAAAGTGAACAACGCCCATTCCTTTTGATGCAAAATTACCATCATTCGAAGAAGAACTTTTATCTGCGAATCCATAGTTTATGCTGTCAATAGTTACACTTTCTCCAGTTTCAGACCACTCAAACTTTCCCAACCCATTATCAAAACCAATGTTTGTAGCATCGCCAGTTAAGTTTGAACTACCATCTGTACTACTTATTGTAAAATCTACAGAAGAGGAAAACTTAATTGCTCCTGTAAATACTGCAGAGTTAGCTCCTGATGATGAGTACAAGCTTATCGAAGAAGAAGTGTCTCTATAATATTGGTCTAGAACAGTTGCAGTAGTACTGCTAGGAGCAGAAAAATTTGTTATTTTTATATCTTCAGCATCACTATTTTCTAAGATTATTCTTTTCTTATCAGATGTTATTATAGCCCTAACACCAGTAATTTCCGCTACTTTATTTAGTTCAGTTGCTAAATTACTTAAATCATCTGGAAGTATACTTGCTGATACTGCAACAGCATCTCTTAAACCGGCTGCGATTGACATTGAGGCAGTTCCACTTACAGTTACAGCTACTGGATCTAGTGAAACTCTAGTTACTGCATCAGCCGTAATTCCTGTTTTAGAAGCTTTTTCTTTAAATTCTTTTAATGTAAATTGTGAAGAAGAGCTTATAGGAATAACAATTGTTTGATCTATTATACTATCATTAAATGTATCTACACTGATAGTTTGTGCAGTTACTGGGTTAGCACTTCTTGAAGCTGAATGTCCTGTTATAATAGTAAAATCTGATACAGCATTGGTCTTTTCTACTTCTATATTTCTGTAATCTTGATTTATATATTCAGCATTGTAAACTGCATCTAAAAAAAAACCATTTTTTTCATTAATTAATGCAGAATAATCTTGGATTTTAAGAGGAGTACCAGCTATATGTTTTCCTTCTCTGGTAAAAATATTTACATTAGTTGCCTCTTTCTCACTTACTGTAGGACTTGATATAATTGCATTTAGCGTTCCTGAGGATCTTGTTGAAATATCAGAAGAAGTAAAATCCTGATCATTGCTAGCTATTGTGAGAGCACCATTTGCACCAGAGGCCACTAATCCATAAGAAGAAAAAGAAAAACTTGTTCCACCAGGAGACACACCAGAGTTTAATATATCTGCTAAATCTTTAACTGTCGATACTGTATGCCCTTTATCACTACTACTAAATGTAATTGACACAGTATTACCATTAGCTAATGTCAAAGAAAATGAATTTATTGTTTTTGCTTCATCATCAGAAATAACAAATTGAGCCTGCGGTTGTAATCCATAGGACCTTAATGATAATTCCTCAATATTCCTTCCAATGGATGCAATTACTCCATCTTTTAAAAAACTTGTAGCTATAAGTGAGTTATCACTCTTTTTAAATACATCTTCTAAACCTACCACTCCACTAGGAGGAACTTGATAACTTCCTTCAATACTTAGCTCACCTGTTCCTAAATTATCATTACTACTCTCTGCCAACTTAAAAGCTGAAGCAGCAAATTCATTGCCACTTCTAAGATTAAATTTTAATGATCTGGCTAAATTTTCTGTAGCTAAAATTTTAAACTTATCACCTTTTATAGGACTACCAGTTATGT
>CAYTJO010000047.1:2716-8771 GCA_964438215.1 uncultured Rhodospirillaceae bacterium | reverse complement strand
ATTTTTTCAAAACTGTCTAAGACATCTAATTTCGTCAATGCTAAACCTTTTAAACCAGAAATAATAACTGATTGTTTCAATAAAACTAAATCTAACCAACCACAACGTCTTTTTCTACCAGTAACAGTACCAAATTCATTTCCAAGTAATCCAAGCTTTTCTCCGATGTCGTTACTTTGTTCAGTGGGAAATGGTCCCTCGCCAACTCTTGTTAAATATGATTTAGTTATCCCTAATGTAAAACATTTGTCTATTAAACCAACCCCTGTTCCGATTGATGCTTGAGCAGATACAGTATTTGATGAAGTCACAAATGGATAAGTTCCATGGTCTACATCTAACAAGGCTCCTTGAGCTCCTTCAAAAAGTATATTTTTGTTTTTTTTTTGTAGTTTTAATAGTTCGGCCCAAACATTTTTTATGAAGGGTTTAACAAAATCAGAATAATTTTCAATTTCCTTGATAATTACATTAGTATTTAACTCTGAAATACCAAGACCCTTTCTAATAGGATTGTGATGAGATAAAGCATTTTCTATTTTGTTGCTCAGTTTTTCTTTATTAAACAAATCACAAACTCTTAAGGCTCTTCTTCCTACATGATCTTCATAAGCAGGTCCAATACCTCTTCCAGTTGTTCCAATCTTTATACCATTTAACTTGCTTTCTCTAGCTTTATCTAACTCTTGATGATAGGACATAATTAATGGGGCACTCTGCGATATTCCTAAGATATTTTTATCAATTTTTATATTCTTTTCATTTAGTTTCTGGATTTCATCTTTCAAGGCACGTAAATTTAATACAACTCCATTTCCTATAAAAGATTTTTTTCCTCTTACAACTCCTGACGGTAATAAACTCAATTTATAAATTTCACCATCAACCACTAGAGTATGTCCTGCGTTATGACCTCCTTGAAATCTTACAACTGCATCATCATTATTGGATAGCCAATCTACTATTTTTCCTTTTCCTTCTTCACCCCACTGAGAGCCTATGACAATAACATTAGTCATTTTTAAAACTTTCCATTTTTTTTAGCATATTTAAAGGCTTTACAAATATTACCTGTAATTAAAGTAATTCCTATTCCTGACTCCTTATTTTCTAGTATATAGTCTCCACCTATTGCAATTACATTAGAGGCATCTTTATTGTAAACTTTAAAGCCTATGTTCTGATAATTTAAGAAGTTGTTCCCTTCTGATATGTCTACTGTTATTGAAATATGAGAATTACCTTTTTTGAGGTAGTCTAAAGTTTTAAAAAATTTTTTAAAAATAATATTAATCTTTGCTGGAAATGATGAATTTTTAAAGTTTTTTTTTGCATCCATTAAAGTACCTGAACAGTCAATAATATCTTTTAAATAAGCATATTTTTTTTTATTGATTAGACTAGTATCTTTATTTTCAATAGCTTCTTTCATTATTTTTCCTTCTGGCTTTGTAAAGTTTATTATTCTTTCTAAATGCCTCATCAAAGAGGGAACAGAAAAATCTATAATAGTATTTTTAATTTTCAAACTTTTAATAATATTATTTGTTAGATTTATTATTTCTAGTAAGCTTTCTTTATAAGGAGCTCCTATTAGCTCTGCTCCTATTTGTTTAAACTGTCTATCAGATTGATATAAATTTTTAATATTTCTTAAAACCTCTCCCGAATACATTAGACGAAGCGGTCTTTTTATATGGTTTAACTTAGTTGAGGCTAATTTCGCAATTTGAGGTGTTATATCAGGTCTGATAACTAAAATTTTTTTTGTGTCAGGTTCTACTAAAATAAATGGCTCATGATTTATATTCTGGATCTGCATATTGTTAGAACTAATATTATTATTTTCGTACTCAATTAACGGAGTTTTTACTAATGCATAATTATTTTTAATTAAAATATCTAGAATTTTTCTAGATAACAGTTCTTCTTTTTGAGCTTCTTCTGGAAGTAATACTTTAAACCCTTCTGGTAATAATTGATTATTTATATTTTTATTCATTTAATTAAAAAGATAATTTTTTTATTTTCTTTACATTAGATATTTTTTCTAGTTTTTTAATTAATTTTGGGTCTATTTTTCCATCTATTTCAATTAATGATACAGCTTGTCCTGATCCTGTTCTTCCCAGATTAAAAGTAGCTATATTCACATTGGCATTACCTAATTCTGTTCCTAAAGCTCCAATTACTCCTGGTTTATCACTATTCGATGTATACAACATATTTTTAGAAATCTCAGCCTCCATTCGCATTCCATTTATAGAGATTATTCTTGAGCAACCAGCAAATAGCGCTCCAGCAAAATTAAAAATTTCTTTTTCTGTAGTAATTTTAATAGAAATTTCAGAGTCATGACTTTCAGTTTGGTCTTGAAATGAAGTTATAACTTCAATATTTTTTTGTTTTGCTACAACTTCAGCATTAATTAGATTAATGCTTTCCATTTTGATTGCTAATATACTAGCAATTAAGGTAGAAATTAGTGGCTTAGTTTTTATTCTTGATACAGATCCTTTAAAAGTAATATTTATATTTTTTATATTGCTTTCTAAAATTTGCCCACCAAACTTTCCTAAGTTTTGACATAAATTTAAATAAGGCTTCAATAAAGGAGCTTCTTCAATAGTGATAGGTGAAACATTAATAGAATTAACTATTACGTCATTTAATAAATAGTCTGAAATTTGTTGTGCAATTTGTATTGCCACATTTTCTTGTGCTTCTTTCGTTGATGCGCCAAGATGAGGCGTCAAAATCAAGTTTTTAGATTTAAATAAATTATTATTTTTTGGTGGTTCCTCGTTAAAAACATCTAATGCAGCTCCTGAAACTTGTCCTTCTTCTAACATTTGAAGCAAATCATTTTCTACAACTAAACCTCCTCTTGCACAATTTATAATTCTAACTCCTTTTTTGCATTTTAAGATTGATTCTTTATTTAAAATTCCTTTAGTTTCATTCGTAAGAGGAGTATGTAATGTTATAAAATCAGCCAATTTAAATATTTCTTGTAGTTCAACTTTTTTAGCACCAATATTTTGAAGTTGTGTTTCAGAAACAAAAGGATCATGAACAATAACATTCATTTTTAATCCAATGCTTCTTTCTGCTACCAATGAACCTATATTCCCACAACCAATCATACCCAACACTTTACCAAATAACTCTGTACCCATAAATTTTGATTTTTCCCACTTTCCTGATTTAGTTGACTGATCTGCTTGTGATATGTTTCTTGCTAGTGACATCATTAAACTTATTGTATGTTCTGCTGTGGTTATTGAGTTTCCATATGGAGTATTCATGACAACTATACCATTATCAGTAGCTGAGTTTATGTCTATATTATCCACTCCTATTCCAGCTCTCCCTAATACTTTTAAATTCTTACCTGCATAAATTATTTTTTTTGTAATTTTTGTGGCAGACCTAACAACGATAGCGTTATAATTTTCCGCAATATCGATGATCTCATTCTCAGTTAAACCTACCTTAATATCACAAGCTATATTATTTGCTGTAAATATTTTTTCTGCTTCTAAGCTAAGTTTATCTGCTATTAAGACTTTATTCATTTCTATTTTTCTTTTGTAATAAATTCATGGTAACCCCACTCTAGCCAATCTAATAAAATTTCTATATCTTTGCAATTAATTGTGGCTCCTCCCCATATTCTTATGCCCAAAGGTGCGTCTCTGTAGGAACCAATATCAAATGCAATATTATTTTGTTCAAAATAATTTAATAATTCAGACATTTTTTCTTTTAAACTTTCAATATTAATTAATTTTAATATAGAAGGCTTAATTTTAAGACATATAGAAGTACAAGATCTAATTTCTTTGTTAATAGCTAAAAAGTCTAGCCAAGAAGAATTTTCTATTTTATTTTCAACCACACCAAGATTTTTTTTACTGATTTCAATGGTTTTATCTATACCGCCAATTTTTTTAACCCATTGCAATGAATCTAAAACATCCTCAATACATAACATTGAAGGTGTATTGATAGTGTTTCCTAAAAAAAGTTTTTTGTTAACTTTAGATTTACTTAATAATTGAAAAATTTTAGGAATAGGCCTATTTGCTTTAAATTTCTCTAATCTTTCAATAACTCTTGGACTTAATATTATAACTCCATGATGAGCTTCTCCTCCTAGTACTTTTTGCCAAGAAAAAGTTGTAGCGTCTAATTTATTCCACGGTAAATTCATTGAAAAAACAGCAGATGTTGCATCGCATAAAGTAAGACCCTCTCTATCATCTTTTATCCAATCAGCATTTGGAACACACACTCCAGAAGTAGTTCCATTCCATGTAAAAACTATATCACTTTTAAAGTCAACTTTATTAAGATCTATAATTTCCCCATATTCTGCTTTAAGCACCCTAGTATTTTCTATTTTTAATTGGTCAACTATATCTTTAACCCAATCATTACCAAAACTCTCCCAAGCAAGAACATCAACGGGTCTTTCTCCAAGCAAATTCCATAATAACATTTCAATAGCTCCAGTATCAGATGCTGGTACAATAGCAATATGATAGTATGAAGGTATTTTTAAAGTTTCTCTAATTAGAAAAATTACATTATTAATCCTATCTAAAGCTTTTTTAGACCTATGTGACCTCCCTAATATGGCATTGGACAATACAGATAGACTCCAATCAGGATGTTTTGGACAGGGACCTGAGGAAAATAGAGGATTATTTGGTTTTACAATAGGTTTAGCAATCATGATTAAGGTTTAAAGATATAATAATAAATTAATAGAATAACTATCTTAAATTCATCGGTCAAATAATTAGTTATATTCACTATAAAAATGGTTTAAAGGGTTATGACCATTTCCTATAATATTAGCTCTTTTAATTCCATTAAAAACATAATTTCTAGCATTTTGAACGCTATCATACAAATTAAGTCCTTTAAATAAATTGCAAGCAATAGCAGAAGCAAGAGTACAACCAGTGCCATGTGTGTTTAAAGTGTTGATTTTACAAGATATAAATTTATAAATATTATCTTTTGTTTGCAATATATCAACTATTTCATTGCTATCAAGATGTCCTCCTTTTAAAAGAACATTTTCTATATTCATATTTTTAAATTTTTCTATGTTAAATTCCATATCATCTGTAGTTTTAATTCTAGTTTCTAGTATCTTTTCAGCTTCTGGTAGATTAGGAGTAAGTAAAAAACTTTTAGGAAACAACTCTTTTTTTAAGCTTTCTATAGAATCGACATCCAATAAATTATGCCCACCCTTTGCTACCATAACAGGATCGAGGATTACTGGTATTTCAGAAAAGTATTTTTTTAAACAAAAACTGATAACTTCTATAATACTTCTTTTTGAAAGCATTCCTATTTTTATAATAGAGATATTTAAATCATTACTTATAGATTTTAGTTGTGCTTCAATCATTTTAGCAGGAATATTCATAACTTTATCTACTCCTAATGTATTTTGAGCCGTAATAGCAGTAACAACTGTTGCCGCATATACTTTAAGCGCAGAAAAAGTTAATAAGTCTGCTTGAAGGCCAGCTCCAGCTCCTGAGTCCGATCCTGCAATAATTAACGATGAAGGTTTAATCATATATTTATATTTTTGAAAACTTTTTTAGCTTTTTGTAATATTTTTTTAGCGATTGTTTTATTTTTTGACTCTACCATAATTCTAATTTTGTTTTCTGTTCCCGATTTCCTTACTAAAAGTCTGCCGTTTGATTTGAGAGATTTATTTAACTTAAGTATTTCTGGTTTGGATTTTTTTAAAATTTTTTCTGCCGAAGTATTTTGATTAATAGGAAGATCATCAGTTACTTGAGGATAAGCTTGAAAAGATCTAGATAAAAATGATAGTTTTTTGTTTTTTTCTTTTAAGGTATGTAAGACTTCAAGGGAGGCCAATAGCCCATCACCTGAAGAAGATAGGTTGCTTAGTATAATATGTCCAGAAGGCTCTCCCCCTAATACTAAATTTCTTTTTTTCATTTCTTTAATAATATTTCTATCACCTACATCTGTTCTTATAAATCTAATATTT
>CAYTJO010000047.1:1483-2706 GCA_964438215.1 uncultured Rhodospirillaceae bacterium | reverse complement strand
AGAATTGCTCATGGATGTTCCAACCACTGCATTGTTTTTTAAAATATTTTTATTTTTCCAATTAGTAGCTATTATTCCTAAGATTAAATCGCCATTAACTATATTACCTTTCTCATCAACTAAAACACATCTATCAGCATCCCCATCTAATGCTATTCCTAAATCAGCTTTAGTTCTTTTAACTGTTGATATTAAATTCTTAGGGTTGGTGGATCCACTGTTTTTGTTAACATTTGTTCCATCGGGACTTACATTTATTGAAATAACTTCAGCTCCTAGCTCCCATAAAATTGTTGGACCTACTCTATAAGCTGCACCGTTGGCACAATCAATTACAATTTTTAATCCATCTAATCTTAATGAAGATGGCATTCTTGATTTGAGGTATTCTATGTATCTTCCTCCAGCGTCATCAATTCTTTTTGCCCTTCCTAAATTTTCTGATTTTACTAGCTGAAGTTTATTGTCATCAATTAACCTTTCTAATTCTCTTTCTTGATCATCAGATAACTTAGTACCATCTGGGCAAAAAATTTTAATTCCATTATCAGCATACTCATTATGAGAGGCTGATATCATAACACCAACATCACAGCGCATTGATGATACAAGAGATGCTACTCCAGGTGTTGGAAGAGGACCTGTCAAGTAAACATTCATACCCATGCTTAAAAATCCCGAAGCTAGTGCAGGCTCAATAGTATAATTTGAAAGCCTAGTATCTTTGCCAATTAATACAAAATGTTTATGTTTTCCTCTTGTAAATAGTTTTGCAGAAGCCATGCCTATTCTAAGTGCAAGGTTCGCATTCATTTTAGAAGAATTAGCTCTACCTCTAATTCCATCAGTTCCGAAGTATTTTTTAGAATAATTTTTTTTTAGACTCAACAGTTTGCCTTTTTAAATATGTTAATTGCTTCTTTAGTAGCTTTTACATCGTGTACTCTTATAAAACTAGCTCCTTTGAGGAAAGCGTCTACAGCTAAAGATATAGAACACGCAAGTCGATCCTCTTTTTCATTTTGAATAAATCTCCCTATAAAAGGCAAATTGAGATTTTAAATAAAAATAATAATTTGAGTGATATTGTGAAATATTTTATAGATGAATTAAAAATAACTAATGTGGTTAAAGAATTATGATTAATTCCTGGCTCGATAAAAACTTTGATAAATTAGTTGGTATTAGACGCTGGCTGCATCTACATCCAGAGGTTGGTTTTC
>CAYTJO010000047.1:0-1473 GCA_964438215.1 uncultured Rhodospirillaceae bacterium | reverse complement strand
AATATTTTAAGATTTGAAAATTATGACTATCATTTTAACCAAAACCAATACCTGGATCTAAAATTATTTTAGATGCATTAATTTCTAATTTTTTAATAATATTTATTTTATTTAAAAAAAAATTATATACTTCTGAAATTACATTTTGATATGTAGGATTTATTTGCATAGTAGTAGGATTTTTTATTGAATGCATTAAAACATAATAACAATTATATTTCTTGATTACATTTAAAGTATTTTTATCATAATTGAAACCTGAAACATCATTAATAATTTTTACTCCTTCATCTAAAACTTTTTCCATTGTCAAAGAGTTTCTCGTATCACAGGATACAGTAATATTATTTTTACAAAGTTCTTTTACTACTGGAATTATTCTATTATATTCATCTTCTTGAGGTAAAGTTGTTGATCCAGGTCGAGTAGACTCTCCGCCAATATCAATAATTTCGGCTCCTTCCTCAATTAATTTATAAGCTTGATCAATAGCTTTTGTAGTGTTAAAAAAATTACCTCCATCATAAAAGCTATCTTTTGTAATATTAAGTATTCCCATAATTTTTGGTTTATTTCCTTTAAATAAATAGGGTGTATCTTCTATTGTTTGGTAGATTTTACTAATTCTATTTTGTAACTTATTGTATTTAGAAAGCATTTGTTTTAATAATTTGGTATCACTTAAATCAATTACTTCTATTAGTTTAATATTATTATTTGCATCTAAAGCACATAATTTAATGAAATTAAATTGAAGTTCAGAATTATATTTTAATTTTGTTTGTTTTTTATGTGATGGATTATTATTAATTACTTTAATATCGCTAGGTAACAAAAAGTAGTCATTAGTCATCACTAATAAATTTAAGAAATATTTTTTGCTGTTAAAGGGACGGATCCTATAGGTTTTTGTTTGCTCTTGGATTTATTTGATTTATTCTCAGTATTTTCTTTAACATCTTCTTTATCATCATCATCTTTAGGTCTTTTTGGTTTTTTACCCCTTAATAAAAGATTAATATCATCAGAAGTTAGTGTTTCATACTCAAGCAAACCCTTAGCTATTATGTGAAGATCCTTTATGTTAGTAGAAATAATTTTTCTAGCACTAGTTTCACCTTTAACTACTAACCTTTTAATTTCTAGATCAATTACCTTTGCAGTTTCATCTGAAATATTTGTTTTTTGAGCTACAGAATGTCCCAAAAATACTTCTTCTTGATTGCTTTCATATCGGAGTGGTCCTAACTTATCAGAAAAACCAAACTCTTTGACCATTTTTCTGGCTAAATTTGTAGCTTGTTGTATATCATTTCCAGCACCTGTAGTAATGTTATCTTTTCCATATATTATTTCTTCTGCAATTCTACCTCCAAAAAGAGAAGATAGCTGGGCATTTAGCTCATTGAATGTATGAGCAAGTTTATCTCTTTCAGGCAACCACATTGTTACACCTAAAGCTCTTCCTCATGG
>CAYTJO010000046.1:0-8851 GCA_964438215.1 uncultured Rhodospirillaceae bacterium | reverse complement strand
AGTATTTTTGTTCCCATAAATTTAAACTTGATATCAACTTTGTTTTTAATTTCTTGAAAAACTTTTTCAGAAACACATATCTCTCCGGGTTTAGATATAGACTCAAGTCTAGCTGCTATATTAACATTATCTCCATAAAGATTATTATCTTGTACCATAATATCCCCAAGATTAACTCCTATTCTAAACTCGATAATAATGTCGTCTGTTATTTCAGATATATTTTTAGTTATTCTATTCTGGATTTCTATGGCAGCTTCAACAGCATCTATAGGGCTAGCAAATTCAGCCATAATCGAATCACCGGCAGTAGAGAAAATTCTTCCGTGGAGATTTTGTATAATAGAATCGGTAGTTTTTCTAGTTTCTTTTAATCTAAATAACGTTAATTTTTCATTTTGAGCCATTAATTTACTGTAACCTACAACGTCTGCAGCAAATATGGCTGCCATTTTTCTTTGCGCTCCCGTAGCATCTTTTTCTAAGGTAAATAAATTTTTATTATCTTTAATAATTGGCATAATTAGATTTTACGTAAAAAAAATTTTAATAAAATTAATTTATTTATATTATAATAAACTATGCCTACTTTAGTACTTTACGAACCAAAGATTCCTCCTAATACAGGAAATATAATGAGATTATGCTCAAATACTGGCTTTAAATTACATCTAATAAAACCGCTTGGTTTTAATTTAGATGAAAAAAGTTTACAAAGAGCAAAACTAGATTATTTTACAGATACGAATCCAATTATATTTGAGAACTTAGATTCTTATTTTAAAAAAATAGATATTAAGAATTTATTAATTATCACAAAATTTGGTAAAAGAAATTATACAGAGGCTAAGTTTACTGATAATTCAATTATTATTTTTGGGTCTGAAATAAATGGCTTGCCAAAAAAAATTATAGAATCTTATAAAAGCAAAGCTTTTAGAATACCTATGCTCAAAGGCAGTAGAAGCCTTAACTTAAGTAATGCTGTTGCAATAATAGCATATGAAGCTTGGAAAAGTTTAAATTTTAGTAGCGCAGGTCTCTAAGATAATATAGTATTAAATTTTATTATTAAGGGAGGGTCAGTGCTAAAATTAACAAAAGTATTTTTATTTTTATTTTCATTATTTTTATTTTCATGTTCAGATAAAGATAGTTCATCTTCTAACACCAATCAATCTGGAGAAACTTCTAAAAAGATAAAATGGAAAATGGCCAGCACTTTTCCTGGTTCTCTTACTCAACTAGGAACGGCAGGAATAAGATTTCAAAACCAAATTTCGAAAGTATCTGGTAAAAATATTCAGGTAAAGTTTTTTGAGCCTGGAGCTTTAGTACCGGCATTAGAAGTTTTTGATGCAGTTTCATCAGGATCGGTAGATGCAGGATGGTCTACTCCTGGATATTGGGCAGGAAAAGTACCCGCACTTCCACTTTTTGCAGCCGTACCTTTTGGCCCTTCTGCACAAGAGTATATGGCTTGGATTTACTATGGAGGAGGCAAAGAGTTATTCGAGGAAATTTACGCTAAACATAATATTAAAGGAATTTTTTGTGGTGTAATACCACCAGAAGCATCGGGTTGGTTTAGAAAGGAAATTAATAGCATCGAAGACATGAAGGGAATGAAAATGAGATTTTTTGGCTTAGGAGCAAAAGTGATGGAAAAAATAGGAGTGTCTACGCAGCTAATTGCAGGAGGAGATATTTTCCCTGCCTTGGAGTTAGGTACTATTGATGCAACGGAATTCTCAATGCCTGCGGTAGATTTAGACCTAGGTTTTTATCAAGTAGCAAAACATTACTATTTTCCAGGTTGGCACCAACAATCTACTTTACAAGAATTAATGATAAATATGGATAAATGGAATTCTCTATCAGAAACTCAAAAAGTTCAAATCGAAACAACTTGTGGCGATAATATGAGAAATGGTATTGCAGAAGGAGAGGCAATACAGGTAGATGCCCTTAATACCCTTAAAGATAAAGGAGTAAAAATTCATAAATGGAGTGATGAAATACTCGACGCTCTTGAAGAAGCTTGGATAGAGGTTGTGAATGAAGAAAGTAATAACGATATTGATTTTAAAAGGTCTTGGGAGTCTCTTAGCTCATTTAGAAAAGAAATAGAGGTTTGGAAATCTTTAGGCTATTTAGATGATTAATTCTTAATTACAATTGCTTAAAAAAATTAATATTTCTTTATTAGGTCTAATATTTGGAATATTAGTTTTTTTATTTTTTTTTATTTCTTCACCCCCTGAAGGATTAAATAGAATAGCATGGTTAACTGCTGGTGTTACTATTTTAATGACTATTTGGTGGGTGTCTGAAGCAATTCCTATTTATGCAACAGGCTTTGCTCCCCTTATACTTTTTCCTCTACTAGACTTATTTGAATTAAAAATAGTAGCTTCTTCCTACGCACACCCTTTAGTACTATTATTTTTAGGTGGTTTCATTATAGCTTCTGCTATGGAAGATAGTGGTTTACATAAAAGAATAGCTTTAAAAATACTTAGTTTTTCTGGTACTAGTCCTAGTAAAATTATAGCAGGATTTATGATTACCACTGCACTTCTAAGTATGTGGGTAAGCAATACTGCTTCAACAATTATGATGTTACCCATTGCAACTTCTGTGATAGCATTTTTTTCTATCCAAAAAAAAATAGATAATAAAAGTTTTGCTATACCTTTATTGTTATCAATTGCATACTCAGCGTCAATTGGCGGAACTGCAACTCTAATTGGAACACCAACAAATATAATGCTTGCTAGCATTTTAAGTGATACTTACAATTTTCAAATAAGTTTTATTGATTGGTTTATGATAGGGCTTCCTGTAGTTGCTATTTTATTGCCAGTAGTTTGGTTTTTTTTAAATAAAATTATATTTAATGTTTCTTCAAAAAAATCAGACGCATTAGAAAATACGCTAAAGAAAATGAAAAGAGAAATAGGAATAGCTAGTGCTAAGGAAAAAATTGTAGCATTTGTATTTTTTATGACAGCAATATTATGGATTTTTAGAAAAACACTAAATGAAAGTTTTGGTTTAAGCTTGAATGATACATCGATAGGCATACTAGGAGCACTACTTTTATTTATAATTCCAGTTGATTCAAATAAGAGGGCTTGTAGTTGGAAAACTGCAAACCAGATTCCTTGGGGAGTATTATTTTTAGTAGGAGGAGGAATAGCATTATCAAAAGCAATTAAGACATCTGGTTTAGCGGAATGGATAGGATCGTTTTCTAGCTATTTATACGGATTAGATATTTATCTGTTAATACTTATTGCAGTAGCCTTAATTATTCTTTTAACAGAGCTAAATTCTAATACCGCAACAGTGGCTACTTTCTCTCCTATACTCATAATTTTTGCTATTGGTTTAGAAGTTAATCCTCTAATTTTTGTAATTCCTACAACTATAGCAGCAAGTTGTGCATTTATGCTTCCTATAGCTACTCCCCCTAATGCAGTAGTCTTTGGAAGTGGAAAAGTAAAAATTAATAATATGATAAGGGCTGGATTAATGCTTAATTTAATTTCTGTTTTTGTAGTAACTGCCGTCACTTTAATAATATTAAACCAAGTTTTTAATTATGATTTAATGACTACTCCTGAGTGGGTTGTAAAAAACTAATATAAGAAATTTGTATTAATTTTTGAAATGTAAGTTTTAGCAAACTTCAATGATATTAAAGATTCTATGAAAATTGCGACTGCCAAGCTACTTAACAAACTATTTTGTAGAAATGGTAGCCCCATAATATAGCATGTTATGAGTCCAGCCATGTTGTTGGTATATGTACCACTTAAAAACCATACGCCAAAGTTAGATACCAAATAAAATATCATACATCCACCTGCGACCCCTAAAATTCTTAAATAGAAATTTTTAAAATATTTTGAAAAAAATCCTATTAATATAATGCTACTCCAAGTAAATATTAGCAAACTGTGCAATCCTATTACCAAATCACTCAATATAAATGCAGTAAGTGCTATAATCATATATTTATATCCAAAAAGCGCTGGAAGATAAAATGCTAACGCAATAGAGGTAGTGAAATTAGGTGGATGAGGAATTATCCTACTTATTAGTATTGATATAAAGCTAATAATTATAAAATTTCTGACTCTATTATCTTTAAACATACTTTATTCTAACACAACTTTATTTTATTTTGATTCTAATTTTCAAATTTTACACCTAAATAAAAAGAGCGTCCTGGACTTCTATATCCCAAATTTTCTGATGTTCCTCCACCTCTATTAACTATATTATCTCTGTTCAAGAGATTTTCAAATTTTAAATAAGCTTTAGAATTTTTTGCAAATAAATAACCTGCATTCAAATTTAATGATCTATAGGTAGGTAACTCATTATACTTGGTATCTTTAGATTTATTTTGAAACAAATAGTATACATTAATATTTATTTTTTCTTTGGGGATCAAATTTAATGAAAGAATAATTTTATCTTTTGGAACCAACGTTATGTTGTCCCCATCATTTTCTTTTCCATTAGTCTTTGTGTAATTAAAACCGGTGGTTAAAAAGTCATATAAAGATGTTTTTAATCTAATTTCAGCACCATATGTTTTAAGGTTAGCTGTCGACTGTCTATATTTAGATGATGCGTATGTTATTATATCTTCTACTTTAGTTTCAAAAGCGCCTAAATATAATTTGGTAGAAGCTTTTTTGAAATTTATTTCACTACCTAAATCATAAGAAATTGACTTCTCAGATTTCAGGTTAGTATTTCCATATGAACTATATAATTCATAAGGAGTAGGTGTTCTATATCCTGTTCCTACACTAGCCCTAAAAATAATGTCTTCAAAAAAATTATTATTTATCTGAAACCTTCCTGTATCAAAGGTATCGTATTGACTATCATATTCTCTCCTTAAAGAGACATCGATATTAGTAGAATTAAAAACTTTAAATCTAAGCTCAGAAAAAAAAGAATGAACTTCTTTATCTGCTATTGTACCATTCATGTCAGCATCTTTTTTTAAGAAATCCAAACCAGATAAAAGATGCATTCCAAATAAATTACTTGAGACTATATATTCTAATTTATTTTTTCTTCCATCATATTCATATTTTGATCCACTGGTGCTTATTCTAGTTGTGTAAGTTGGTTGAAATGAGATTTTATGACTAAAATTGCTCGTGCTATAAATAAAATCAAGAAGTAAGGAATAAACTTTGTCGTCTCTATAATAAGTCGACGTATCTCCTGGATAAGAAAAATTATTATCGTACTGGTTATGTTGTGTGTAAAACCTTCCATTAAAATTGGCCTCTAAATTATCTTTTATCTTATAATTAGATAAAAAATTCGAACCATATAAGTAATATCCGTCTTTCTCTGTTGGAGCTAATCCGGTGTCTATGAAACTATTATATCCAATAGATCTCTCTCCATCTAAATTAAAAACTAATTGTAAATTATCACTCAAAAAACTGAATGAATTAGAATTTTTAATAGAACCATATGACCCTACTTCAATAGAATTAACCTCTTTTAAACCATAATCTTCAGGTAGAGAGGAGTTAATGCTAATAACACCCCCTATTGCGTTACCACCATAAAGTGTTCCCTGTGAACCATTAAGAATTTCAATATTGTCAACATTATTTATAGTTATATTGTCAATATATGTTGGTTCTTCCTGAGTTGAGGTAATGTCAGATAAATCCATACCATCAACTAAAACTTTTATATATTTCCTAGACAAACCCCTATTAAAATAGCTAGGGTCGGTGCCTTTATTTCCTTTAGCAGAAACAGAGAAGCCTCCAAATTCTTGTAATACTCCACTCGTAGTGGTAGAAGCTGAACTTTCAATTTCTTGTTTATTAATAACTAAAACAGAGGATCCGACCTTGCTTAATTCAACCAAAGATCTATTAGGAGTAACTACAATATTACCTAAATTTTCAATTGCAACTGAAATATTGCTTATAAAAAAAACTGTTAAACAAAAATATGCTAGAAAAATGTTCATGACACTCCTTTTAAATAAATTAAATTACTTTGGTCATGAACGATATAATCGCGCTTTAAACGCACCCTCCGACGCAAGCTAGACCATATTAGGCAGGTTTCCTGACTTAGGACTATTATTTCTCCCTTCCCAGAATACATTTTCCAGTGGACTTTAGAAATAACTTAGTCAACTTCACAGTTGCGGAGACAGCTCTGGATTTGAACCAGATTCCCTCTTAGTTCCTTTTAAAAGAACACCTAATAATTTTATAAGGATATTAAAAAAAAAAAAAAAAAAAAATTTATTTTTAAAATTTTTTCCAAAAGCGTTTTTCAAAATTCCAAAAATATTTGAACTCACCAAATACTGTTGCAACTGCTAATAAAATTATCTGGTAAATAGGAAAAATTATTAAAATTCTTATTATAATTTGAAATATATTGCTAGAAATAAACTCTTTATAATTTAAAAAATTTAGTATCGGCTCAGAAACAAAAACTGACAAACTACCACTAATAGCAAAAACTAAAAATACAACTACTAGCTGATAAGTAGAATTGGTTTTGAATATTTTTTGAAAAAATAAAAGCAATTATTATTTTGCCTTAGAAATTATTTTTATATGATCAATCATTGCCATCATTCCTACTTGTCTTCTTGCTGACAAACTTGGCCCTAATCCTAGCTGATTTACAATATCATGTTTTACGCTTTTTATTTCTTCAGTGCTTAGTCCAGAAAAAGCCTCGGTAACTATTTTTACAAGCCCCTTAACAATTAAAGCATCACTATCACCTTCAAAATAGTTTTTATTATCTTTTTGATAGGTCTTTAACCACACCTGTGCAAGACAACCAGACATTTTATTTTTATCATTTTTATCAGTTTCTAAAAAACAACTGCTTCTTTTTCCATAATCAATTAGATACTCAAACTGCCCTTCTTCACCTTCTATTTCAAGAATTTCAGATAGGTTGTCTGCATGATATTTAATTTCTTCTAACATTATCTTAACTTATATACGATAATTATAGAAAATGTATTAGTTTTTTTTAATATTTCATTTTTTTCAAAATTATCTATTTTTTTTTTTAATATTTTTATTAAGGAATTTATAATTCTTTTTGAAGCATCAGTTTTTGAACCTATTTTAATTTCTTTAATTTCACATTGCTGGTTTAGTGAAAAAATTATTTCTACTTTTCCTTCTTCTCTTTTTCTAATTGAAACTCTCGGGTAATTTTCGGCAGCTTCCTTTTGTATTATTTGTTTTAAATAATTTTTATAATCTTCTAATGCTTTGGTGTTGTTGTTTTCATTAGACTTATTACTTTCAGTTTTATTACTGTTTTTTTTTTTTATTTCCTCACTTTCATCTACTTTATCTAAGGTTTTTATTTCTTTGTTGGGTGTTGATTTTTTTAATATACTTGTTATTTTTTCATCATTTTTATAAATGCTTTGTTTTTCTACCTTTGGGTTTTTATAATCCTTTTGTTTATTAATGTTTTTCTTCTTTAGCTTATTGTTATTCTCTATAACGGCGTGTTGAGATATTTTTTTGCTATCATTTATTTTATCTTCTGTAACTTTTTGAATAGGAGTACTCAGTCTTGATAATTTTTTAATATCCTCTTTTTTTTTATTAAGCACTTCAGTTTTATTCATATAATTAGATTTTTTTTTTTTAGGTGCAACCAAAATTTTTTCTTTTTCATTATTATTATTTTTAATAATTAAATTTTTTTTATTATCAAAATGGTAGTAAATAATAATTGTTAATATACAGTGAACAATTACTGAAGCAGCGAAACTCATTATAGTAATTAACTGATTTAATGGTAAAAAACTTATCATTATAGAGGCTCAGAAATGAAATATTTATTAGATAAAAGCATATTTAATGCATAGTACCAATCTTAGGTAAATGTGTTAATAAGTTGTTAAGTTGCATAAATATAAATAGTAAAATTCATTTCTATTATTTAAGTGTTATTACTACCAATTTATATTTACTCCTAAGAAAAAACTTCTAGGCTGTCCAGGAGATAAGAAGTTTGGATCCAAAGGCCCTACAGCTGTATCTCCAGCTCCAGTATCTCCTAATTCTGATATAGGAACACTTACTTCACTTGAAGATGCTTCGCCCAGAACTCCCATTGTCTCATAATCACTATTCATTATATTTTCAATTCTTGCAAAGACGTTGATGTTTCTTTTAGGGGAGTATTCAGTTTGTAAGTTAAATACAGCATATGGACTTGTCTTATTCAACTGATTTGATTCATCTCCACGTAGGAAAACTCCTGAAGCTGCGGTTAATCCAACTGATATATCTAGTTCATTCAATAAACCATATGTAAAGTTAGCATTAAGTTTATGTTCAGGCATTCCGGGAATTATGTCTCCTGATTCAACATCATTAACGGAGTTAGGATGATTGGCAGCAGGTAATGTGTGTGATGATTGAAATGTTGCTCTCATATAAGAGTAATTTAAAAAGAAGCTTTTTATATTTTTATTTTTATTTGTATTAGATCCTTTTAAACTAAGCTCTAATCCAAGTCTTTGGGTTTCACCAAAGTTTTTGAAATATCCAGATGACAGACCCGTGCCAGAACTAACAAAAATAATATCTTCATAATTTTTACTTAAATATCCTACAGAACTCCAATTAACAGAGAATTGATTTAGTTTATTAACTCCTCTTATTCCAGTTTCTATTGCCCTAGTTATTACTTGTTCTAAGGGAGGATCTGCAACAAATGCATTTGGAAACCTACAAGGAGCCCCAGGGTCTGCACAAGCTAATTCAACTGGTGATGGTGCTCTACTAGCCTC
>CAYTJO010000045.1:1773-8868 GCA_964438215.1 uncultured Rhodospirillaceae bacterium | reverse complement strand
CGCCCAGCAGGTCTGCAAGCTCCAGTCCAAATTTGTATGGAGTGTTTTTATCTTCGCTTGCAATAACAACATTCGAGGGTACGTTTAAAGCCTTAGCACAGTTTATTCCGTTCTTATATTAGTTACAAGCCAAAAGGTCATCAGCCAAAGGGTTTGTTGACATAATTTGTCTTCCAATGCCTATGGGCTGCATTCCAGGAATAGCGCTACTTCCTGTATGAGATCCTGCTCCAAAGCCCCACTTAAGAAGCATATCGGCAGCATCGCTAGTGCTTTTTTTGGCGGTTTCAACAAGCGCCTCGTTGACAGGTATTGATGCGGCGCTAGCAACAGCAGTTAACGACTTTAGTTTTCCATCAAGAAGAGCTGCTGCTTCCAAGGCAACAAGAAATCCTTGCGAATGGCCAACCAGATGGACATTTTCAGCGCCAGAATGTTTGATAGTTTTTACAAGCCATTTGCCCATGCTTTCAATTGACTTAAGCGGCTCTCCATCCGAGAGACTATGGCCAGGTAGATCGGGCTCTAAAACAGAGAAGCCATGAAAAGCAAACCAGCGGGCCTGAAGCGCCCAAGTTCTATGATCAAGCCCACTTCCATGTACAAAAACCACGGTTGGTTTTTTTTGGTCAAAGGCACACCCCCCAGTTGCAACAAATATATCTACACCATCAACAACAATATTCATTACGAAGTTGCCTTTTCTACCGCCTTAAGGCCAGTTTTAAAATCATTGATGATGTCCTTAATGGACTCAATTCCAACAGATACACGAATAAGATCAGGGCTAGTTCCTGAAGCCTTCATCGCATCGTCATCGAGACGAGAATGAGTAGTGCTTGCAGGATGCAAAACAAGTGTTCTTGAGTCACCCACATTTGCTAGGTTGGATGAAAGCTTAAGCGAGTTAATAAATGCCGCACCACCCTCTCTTCCTCCTTTGACACCAAAGCACAACATTGAGCCAGCGCCATTGGGAAAGAGCTCTTTTGCAATTTCGCAGGTGGGGTTTTCAGGAAGATTTGGATGGTTAACCCACATTACCGCAGACTGTTCTAGCAGCCATTTTGCTAATTTGACTGCGTTTTTAACATGCTGGCCCATGCGAAGATTAAGAGTTTCAATGCCTTGAAGAAGCAAAAAGGCGCTGTGAGGGCTCATTGCTGGCCCAAAGTCACGCATAGATTCGGCTCTAATTTTCATTGAGAGAGCTGAAGGCCCTAACTCCTCCCAAAAGTTAATTCCATGGAACGGTTCATAAGGCGTAGTTAGCTCCGGATGCTTCTTAGAAGAGCCCCAGTTAAAAGTCCCACCATCAACAATAACGCCACCTACAGCAACTCCATGCCCCCCCATCCACTTTGTAACAGAATGCCCTACAACATCAGCCCCATGTTCAAATGGCTTACAAAGTGCCGGTGTTGCAAATGTTGCGTCAATAACAAGTGGAAGGTTATTTTGATGTGCAATTTTTGAAATTTTGGGCAGATTTGACACTTCCAGACCGGGGTTACCAATTGACTCACAAAAGACAAGTTTTGTGTTTTCCTGTATGGCAGCTTTAAGAGCTTTTTCATCATTAATTGAGACAAAAGTACAGTCAATACCAAATCTTTTAAGGGTGTGTCTAAGAAGTGTTGCAGTAGAGCCATAGATTTGTGAGGCGCTTACAATATGATCGCCTGCAGAACAAAGCGTGACAAAGGCAACAAAAAGCGCGCTCATGCCTGAGGATGTACAAATTGCACCCACTCCTCCCTCTAGTGCAGCAATCCGCTGCTCTAAAACTGCAACTGTAGGGTTCGTCATTCTGCTGTAAATATGTCCGCCTTTCTCTATATTGAAAAGCGCAGCGGCATCATCAACAGTTTCGAAAACATAGGAAGTAGTTTGATAAATAGGAACCGCCACAGAGTTAGTAGTGGCATCTGCTCTCCACCCAGCATGAATTGCTTGAGTTTCTTCGTTCTTAAATTGTATTTTAGTCATTTTATATCCTTTTCTACTAGTTGTTAAGTAGCTCCAGAAGAATAAAATAGTGCTTGGTGATTTTTGATACCTCTTTAGCAGTATTTATAATGCGCTCGCAAGCTGGAGCTCAAATCAGCGCAAAAATAATTATATTTAATTTTTTGAAAAAGTCAATATGTTTATTTTATATGAATGTAGCTTTTATATACAATGATATATTTAGACACTCTAATTTTGGGGATTATCACCCTGTTTTTCCTAGAAGAATTTCTAATGTTTATGATTTTACAAAGTTATTAAGTATTAATAAAAAAGTAAAATATTTTTACAATGACATTGCAAAATTTGAAACTCTAGCATTATTTCATTCAAAAGATTATTTAGAAGTTTTGATAGAAACAGAAAAAAACCAAAGTATTTCTAAATATAATTCAAAAAAATATAATTTAGGTACAGTAAGCAATCCTATATTTAAGGAAATGTATAGAAGACATGCAACATCTTCTGGAGCATTAATTTTAGCGACAGATTTAATAGAAAATAACTATAAATATATATTTAGTCCAGGTTCAGGAGCACATCATGGAAAAGCTAATATGGCTTCAGGATTTTGTTATCTCAATGATATAGCAGTTTCTATTTTAGTTTTAAAATCAAAAGGATACAAAAAGATACTTTATTTTGATATGGATGCACATTATGGAGATGGAGTAATAGATTTTTTTAAAAATGATCCTGATGTTTTTACCATTTCTATTCATCAAGAAGACTTATGGCCAAGAACTGGATTATACATAGATGATAGTAAAAATAATATTTCAAACTTCCCAGTTCATAGAGGTTTTAATGATTATCAATTTAAAAAATTAATAGATGAAAATATCTTAAAAAAATTAGAAATTTTTAAACCTGAAGTATTATTAATGCAAATGGGAGCAGATTGCTTGAAGGGTGATAAAATGTCTGGCCTGGAGTTAAGTAATAATTCTATGGTTTATTTAATAAGAAAATGCAAACTTTTATGTGATAAAATTATTGTTATGGGTGGTGGAGGTTATAATCCATGGATTACGCTAAGGGCTTGGATATATAATTTGGCTGAATTAGCAGGATACAGTAATCCTTTAATTTTAAATAAGCAGGCTAAGGAGTTTTTAAAAAATATTAAATATGATAGCAAACCAAAAGATTGTTGGTTAAAAAGTATAGAGGACGAACCAAATATTTTTTAAATGTTTAATGGATGCTTAATATATCTAATCTTTCCACTAATTATTATTTTCTTATTAATTATTTTAATAACTTTATTATTTTAAAGCAGTGTCATTATTAATATTATTTTTTTCTGGTTTATTATGGGGGATATTTGATCTCGTAAGAAAGCTAGCCTTAGAGTTTTTATCCTTAACTTATGTAATATACATAATTTTTTTTTCTCAACTTATAATATTTCTTTTTAGTTTATTTTTATCAGAACTAACTATCACAAGTTTTTACTACTATCCCTTAATAATTATTATATCTTTGTTAAACCTCATATCGCTTTATTGTTTTTTACAGGCTATAAAAATTCAAGAAATTAGCATGTGTATACCTTTACTTAGTTATTCACCGTTATTTTCTTTGTTATTTTCGAGAATATTATTAGACGAAAGCCTATCTATTTATCAACATTTAGGAATAATTATTATTTTTTTTGGATCTTTCATTCTTTACAGTAAAAGTTTAGCACTTAAAGATTTGTTAGTTAGTCCTTTTTCTTTAGTTAAAAATAAGGGAGCTCAACTAATTATTTTAGTTACTCTAATTTGGAGTGTGGTACCTGTATTGGATAAAAAGAGTTTTTATTATACTGATATTTACTTTCACGGGTTCCTTCAATCACTATTAGGAATTCTTTTCTTATTCTTTTTTATTAAATTACCATATAAAATTAAACTCAGTAACTTTAAGAATAGAAAAGAAATTTTTGTTTTGCTTTTATTAATAACAATTAGTTTCTTGGCAACAATTACACAATTTATTGCATTAAAAATTTATTTTGTACCAATACTAGAGGTATTTAAAAGAGCCACAGGTATTTTACTTTCACTTTTTTTTGGACATTTATTTTTCAAAGAAAAAATTAATTCACAAAAAGTATGCAGTATTTTCATAATTATTATAGGTCTAGCTTTCATAATATAATTTTACAAATTTTACAAATTTACAAAATAAATAGTAAAAAAATTAACACAATTTACCCCTTAAAACAAACATTTATTATTTTTTAGTATCAAAAATGTAAAAAGTTTACTATATTATAACCATAAAAGGATTTGTTATGAAAAAAATATTAATATCTGTAATTTTTATTTTAAGTTTTAAATCATTTTCCTGTGATTTAAATGTCAGTAATAGTAATAAGCTTTTGGAAAGTTGGCTTGGTGCTAACTCAAACTTTTCTAAGTCTTTTGTTAAAGGAAAATGTGCCTTAGATAAAGCTTTAAATTCTCTTCCTTTAGAAGAGAGAAAAGTTATTGCCAGTTTAATTGCTAAATCATATGCTTTTGAAGCCAAAAAATTAGACAGCTTAAAAACTTATAATTATTAGTTAAATTAAGATATTGTTCAGATTATCTTAATTTTTTGATAATATATAAAGATGAGTTTAAAGTCATTATTGGTTCCATCTGTTTTTGTGTTACTAATTACTATTTTAATTTTGTACATATTTAATCAGCAGAAATATAGAGATCAGATAATTAAAGTAAATATTACCCTGCAAAATAACTGTGAACTAATTGACTCAGCATTTATGGCGTCTTCATATCCTGAAAACAAAAATGCTTATTTTGAAAATAAAAAAGCCGTAATGTATTTAAAAAGATCTAGTAAGGTACAATTACAAGCTAGTAATAAATATGAAGGTTTTCATTATAGCAGCGTTCCTGTTGAGGTGGGAAGCAATGTTATTTTGAAGGCTAATTGTTCAGAGGAAGGTAGATTGGAAGATATATTTAACTCCCTCAAAGAACAATTTAAAGAATAAATTAACTCCTTTTAATGATTTTTATGTAAAATTTATTATCTCTATATTTTATATGATGGTGCGCTACGTCTTGTTCAAGTATTTGATCTAAGTGCAAAATATCCTTTTTAAGAGGACCATATTCCAAAGCCCTCATTACTATATACCATACTTTATAAAGGTCAGAGTTATCCATAATAATTATAAAACTATATAATCTAGCTTAGAAAAATATAAAGAACAAATCAAGAACAAATATGGAATTAATTATCTTTTTCTGAAGGATAATTATATGAAGAATATCTTAAAACCAAAATACTTATAGCTAATAATACAATTCCGCCACATATTATTAAAATGTCATAGCTTAAATTACCATTCACAGTGCTATTGTGCCACTTATTTAAGTATTCTAAAAGCATTCTAGTTAATGCTGTTATAGCTACATAAATTAAGAATCTTACGGGCATATGATTAGTTTTAAAGTAAATGCCTACTACAGCTCCTAATTCTAAATATATAAACAGTAAAAGTATATCCTCAATACTAGCAGCATTTTTCTGAGTCATTTCAAAAAAAGCAAACAAAGCTGACCAAACTATAGCTGATCCTATTGCAAACAAAGCTAGGTAATGAAAGGTTCTTACTAGAAAATTGCCTATATTATTCGCTTTATTTTCTAGATTATTTTTCACGATTATATGATAACTAAGAAGAAGAGTTTAGTAAACTGTAATACTGTTACTAGGGAGGAGTAATCGGAAGTCTACTAAACTCATATTTGTATAATAGTAAACTATTTTACAAAAATCAAGTAAAAATATTAAAAAACTTAATTTTTTTTTGTTGAAAAAAATTGTAAAATTTTGTTAATATGTAAATTCGGTAAAATTATGCTAGATATAAATAAAGAAATTACAGCCAATATTGGAATAGTTATAAGAAGATTAAGACGAGAAAAGGGAATAACCCAGAAACAACTTTCAATTGAATTAGGAATTTCTGTTGCATATATAAATTTAATAGAAAATAACAGAAGGGATATTACTGTTCCTCTGCTAATTAAAGTAGCTAAATTATTTGATATTGAGTTATCAGATTTAACAAGTGATTATAATAAACAACTTAACTCAGATCTTATGGATATTTTTAGCGATGCTATTTTTGAAGAAAATGATTTAAAAAATATTGATGTTAAGGAGTTTGCCATGAATTCTCCTATAGTTGGAGATGCTGTGAGAACACTATATCAAAAATATTTACAAAATAGAAAAGATTTAGCATTGCTTTCTGATCAAATGATTTCTGTAAAACAAGATATTTCTGATGCTGCTGGATCTGAAATGTCTTCAGCAGATTTAGTTTCAGACATGTTACAGTCAAATAATAATTTTTTTTCTGAATTAGAAGATATTGCTTCTAAAGAATCAGAGCTAATAGATATGAAATTAGGTAATAGATTTAAAAGTATGATTGCTTATTTAAAAGAAAAGTTTTCCATTAATGTAGAATTAGCGGAGGAAGGTTTTATAGAAAATTTCTCTAAAAGGTTCTACAAAGAAAAAAAACTATTAAAGATTTCTAATACTTTATCAAGAGAAAGCAAAGAATTTATGGTTGCCCAACAAATTGGACTTTTAGTAGCAGAAGGTGCCATAGAAAAACAACTAAAGTTGAAAGGAGCATCAGATAATAATAGCCTTGCTTTGGGAAGAACAGTTTTGTCCAACTACTTTGCATCAGCACTTCTTATGCCATACGATTTGTTTTGGGAAACTGCTGAAAAGTCTAGATACGATATTGATATATTATGTAATAGATTCGATACTTCTTTTGAACAAGTTTGTCATAGACTTACTACGCTTCAAAAAGATAATAAAAAAGGAATACCATTCCATTTCATGAGAGTTGATATTGCAGGTAATGTTTCAAAAAGATTTTCTATTTCAGGGTTAAAGATACCTAGATATTCTGTCGCCTGTCCTAGATGGAATGTTTATACTGCTTTTCTAAATCCTGGAAAAATTAAAATTCAACTATCTAAAATGCTTGATGGCGATACTTTTATTTGCTTTGCAAGGACTGTTAGTAAAAGAATAGGTGACTACAGGTCC
>CAYTJO010000045.1:0-1763 GCA_964438215.1 uncultured Rhodospirillaceae bacterium | reverse complement strand
ATGTAAAATACGCTAGTAGATGTATATACTCTGATGGTATAGACATGGAAAAACCAATACCCACAGGGCTATCATGCAGAACTTGTGAAAGAGAGAATTGCAGACAAAGAGCATTTCCTCCTATACACAGAACAATAAAATTTGATGAAAATGTTAGAGGGCTCTCCGGATACATAAATCCTAAGCCAAAAAACTAATTAATGTTTTACAATCAATTTCATGTTAATATAATTTATGCTGACTTTGCATTTCAGTTCAAATACTAGATCCCAAAGAGTTCTTTGGTTGCTAGAGGAGCTGAGTTTATCTTACGAACTAAATAAAATTAAATTTCATCCTTCTGAGTTAAAGTCTGAAGAGCATAGAAAAAGGCATCCGTTGGGAAGGGTGCCAGTTTTAGAAGATAGTGATGTAACTATATATGAGTCTGGGGCTATTATAGAATACATAATAGCTAAATATGATAGTAAAGGATTAAAACCAAGTGTAGAGGATAAGCTTTTTCCTAGCTATTTGCAATGGTACCATTACTGTGAAGGTATGGTGATGCCTCCAATGAATGCAATTGTTGTTCATACACTAATTTTGCCACCTGAGAGAAGAGATCCAGAAGTTTTACGTCAAGCAAAAAATTTGCTAACAAAATCTATTCTTCCAGTTGATTCTTTGCTAGCTAAAAATAAATTTTTGATAAGAGATGAAATATCTGGTGTT
This sequence comes from uncultured Rhodospirillaceae bacterium, assembly GCA_964438215.1. Taxonomy (GTDB): domain Bacteria; phylum Pseudomonadota; class Alphaproteobacteria; order TMED109; family TMED109; genus JAYYAX01. The sequence goes on along the minus strand of CAYTJO010000045.1, from coordinate 1,049 downwards.
GATTTTATGTTAGGACATTCTTTATTTATGGCAAATAATTTAAAGTGTGTAGGTGATGATATGAAAAATATAATACGCTATTTAGAATTAATAAAAAGCTTAAAATCATTTGATAAATCAATAAATACATAAGAACTTTATTTGTTTTTTATTCGTATAATCAATAATGAAAAAAAACTGCTTAATTTGGTTCCGAAAGGATCTAAGGTTATATGATAATCCAGCTTTGGATGCTGCAAAAAATTATGAGACTATTTATCCGTTGTTTATTATGGATGATGATATTTTTGAGAATAAGTTCTTAGGAGGAGCAAGTATTTGGTGGCTAGAAAACTCTTTAGAGTCATTAAATAAAAGCATTCATAATAATTTAAGATTTTTTAAAGGTGATAGTTTAAAAATTATACCTAGATTATGTGAGTCTTTAAAAATAGAATCAGTTTTTTGGAATAGATGTTACGAGAGTGACAGAATTAAAAAAGATACTAAGCTGAAAAGCTATTTATTAAATAATAATATAGAAGTTAAGTCTTTTAATTCTAGTTTATTGTGGGAACCATGGGATATAAAAAATAAATCAGGAAATCCATACAAAGTTTTTACACCTTTCTTTAAATCTGGATGTCTAGAAAGTTCCACTCCAAGATTGCCAATAAAAAAACCTGAAAAGTTGTCGCTTAATCGAGATAGTTTGAAGAAAGAAATCCCCAGTACTTTCTTTTCTGGTCCAAACTCGGTGATTTGTCCTGGCAACCGTCTGAGCGATCTATTAATAACCGTTTTCAGTCCGCTGATAAATCGTTTAGCATCATAATTCAGAACAATTTTGGAAGGCAAAATGCGATCTATATTAATATTAAACGCAAAGGGAGGCAGCGGAAAAACTACGATTGCCACCAATTTAGCGGGTTACTACGCCAACAGAGGCAAAAAAGTAGCTTTGGTGGACTTTGATCCTCAAGGGTCAAGTATAGATTGGTTAAGAAAACGGCGAAAAAATTTCCCTAAAATCTTGGGCTAGGAAGGCTTTATAAAAGCTACAAGAACTC
>CAYTJO010000044.1:3815-8921 GCA_964438215.1 uncultured Rhodospirillaceae bacterium | reverse complement strand
ATATTTTTAGGAATATATAATTGTGGATATGAAGTGTTCTTTCTTATTAAAAGTCATATACCTTGTACCAATTTTATTATCTTTTAATATAAAAAATTTATTTACTATTGAGTCGGCTGCATTAAATATGGGATTAGCAGAATGTATTGGTGTTTATAAGCAATTGAAAGTAATAAACATATTAGATAGTGAAAGCAGTAATATATTAATTGCATTAGAAAGTAAGATTAAAAATATTATAGATATAGGACAACTAATAAAATATGAAGAAATAGGAAGAAATAAAATTAAAAATATTAAGATTAATAATGACTCATATAAAATTAGTGACATCTTATTAGGATGTAAAAATTTAAAAAGTCACTTAAGATAATTTAATCACTTATATTGATTTAGATAAAAAAGCTGATATAGAAAATTTAGATAAGTGCATACAGAATATATAGTAATAGAAGTAAGCTACTATTTAGATTGAAAAAAGTAGGGTAAAAATAAAATATCTCAAATCAATCTAATAAATTATAAGTAAATGCTGTTAATGCTTTAGAAACACTTTCATTATTTAACTTAAATTTTAGTATTTCTTCCTTCCAATCTATTTTTTTAAAATTATTTATGCCATATATAAACCAACTATCATTTTTATATTCATGCTCTTCATCATGGCATAATTTTGAGGTTAAAAGCCATGATCTTGGATCAATATTCTCAAGTTTAAAAATAATTTTTATGCAAGTTTCCTTATTTCTAGCAATAAAATTACCTAACAATATTGATGAAAGTCTATGGTCTTCATTTTTTTTTCCTGGTGCAATTGGATCTAATTCATAAGCTCTCTCAAGAGCTTCTAGTCCTTTGTCCGTCTGACCAGTTCTAATCAAAATTTCACCATATACAGAAAGCACTCTAGGATCATTAGGAACTAATTTATAGCATTTTCTTGCATGCTTTTCCGCTACTTTAAAATTCTTTTGGCTTAACTTTACTTCTGCTAATAACCTGTGTACTTCAAAATCATTATCATCTAGTTCTCGTGCTTTTTCTAAACAAGACTCTGCTATATTCCAATTTTTATTAAAGTTTCCTTGTAAATATCCTCTACCTAAACCTTGCCCTATTGCACAAGCTTTCCAGGCATAAGCTTGGCCATTATTTTTATCAGCCTCTATAGCTTTATCAAAAGTTTTAAGTGCTTCCAATAATGAGGTTTTTTCAAATTTATGATGTAGTACTTTACCCTTTAGAAGCAGTTCATATGATGTAAGGCTTTCAGTAGGTTTTCTTTTAGCCCTTTCCAAACTAGAAATTTCTATTTCTCCTAATAGCGCAATAGTAATTTTTCGAACTATTTCATCTTGAACTTCAAATATATCTTCTAAAACTCTATCATACTTATTATTCCAAATAATCTTACTATTAGTTGCTTCAGATAGTTCTACTGAAATTCTAACTCTTTTTCCAGAGGATCTAATATTGCCACTAATAATATAGTCTAATCCAAATTTTTTACTAAATTCAGTTAAGTCTAAGCCACTAGACTTAAAATCAAAACATGATTGTCTAGATACTATCTCTAACTCTCTTATCATTGAAAACTCAGTAATTAAATCTTCTACTATTCCATCAATTAAATAACTACCTTCGTCATCATTGTTTATATTAGAAAAAGGCATAACTGCCAGTTTGGGTTTATAGTTTTTTCTTTTTATTTCTTTTGAATGCTCTTCTGCATCAGTTTTCAAAACTCTATCACCTGAAAGAGCAATGCCAAAAGTCTGATAAGAGTCTGAAATATTTTTTAAAGCCTTAGTTCCAGCATTTTCTATTATTACTTCAATTTTATTGATAACTTGCTCTTTTACTGAGGAAGATATTAATATTTGACCTGGAGTACATGCTGCTTCTAATCTAGCAGCAATATTCACGCCAGTTCCAAAAATATTATCTCCTTCAATTATTACATCGTCTAAGTGAATACCAACTCTCCAAACCAATTTAAAATCATTTTTTAATGAAATATTTCTTTCCATAATTAATTTTTGAAATTCAATTGCAGCATTTACTGAATTAACAGGGCTAGAAAATTCTGCAATTACTGAATCTCCAGCAGTATAAAAAATACGACCACTAAATTTATTTATAATAGGATCAATTATAGACCTGCAGAACTTTAAATATTCTAGAGTAAGTTCTTCATTTCTGTCCATAAAACTACTGAAACTAGCACAGTCAGCAGCTAAAATAGTAGATAATTTTCTTTTAACATTTTTCAATTTTCTAATTATTTCTTTATATGATATAATTTATTTTAATATCAATCACAATATAATAATCTAAAAATATTAGTTGTTAAATATTTTAAGGACATAATACATAAAGTAAATTTCATAATTTTCGCTTTTTAAAAATTAATTTCAATAATAACTTTATAGTTTAGATCATAGAAATTGTTATATACCAATCAGTTTTTATTATGTACTATATTTATTGAAATTAATATATTATAATTTGATTTCCATTCTAAATATAACCGTGTGATTGTAAAATAATACATTTAAATATACTTAAATTATGAAAATTTCATTTATATATTTTGATTTTCCATTTTGGAGAGCAGAAGTTGCTAGATTATCTTTGTTTATTGGAAATATAGACTTTAAAGATCTTAGAATTAGCAGTGAAGAGTTTCAAAGAGTTAAAAATATTGGAAAGTTAGATAATGGAATTATAGTTCCTTTCCATCAACTTCCTTGTCTGATAATAGATAATAATTCAATAGCACAAACAGGGGGTATTGCAAGATTATGTGGAAAATTATCTAACTTATATCCATCAGAAAATGGAATTGAAGCAGCTAAAATTGATCAATTTATTGATATTATAACAGATATAACAGTAATAATTACATCTACTAAAGCTAAAAATAGAAAACAAGATTTTCTTGATGAAGTTTCAAGAAAACTTTTTATATTAAACAAAAACATAGATATTGACTCTAATTATTTAGTGAATAATAGCTTATCTGTTTCTGATATAGCTCTTTGGAGCTTTACTTGTTGGCTGACAGGAGGTAAAGTTAAAGGAATTCCTTTAAATATTATAAAAAAATATAAAAATATAAGTAAAATTTGTTTATCAGTAGATAAACATCCAAAAATAAATGAGTGGATTATAAAAACTTATCCTAAAAGTTATGAAAGAAATTTATCTTAAATATTATTTTAGATTATATAGATATGAAAAGAAATAAAGCAAAAACTAGTATTCAAGTCGATAATAAATTAGTTAGAATTACCAAATATTTATTTCTACCAGGAGATGAAACTGGAATGCATAAGCATAAGTTTGACTATATAGTAACACCTATAACTAATGGAGAAATCATTTTAATAGACAAGGATGAAAATAAAAGTAGCTGTAGTTTGATAGCATCAGAATCATATTTTAGAAAAGCTGGTGTTAAGCACAATGTTATAAACCATAGTAAAAAAAAATTAATTTTCGTTGAAATAGAACTTAAAAATTAGTTGGATTATAATTTTGCAAGTTGGCAAGATCAGCAAGTTTTTAAGGAGATAAATATGATGGATGGTCTAGTCGCATTTGAAGAGAAGCACTATTTAGTGCTACATCTGGGGTGCGGTGAAGAATTCCTTTTTCTTTTCCATTAAATTTTTGTCCTTTAAAGATAGCTATATTCCAATCTTTTATATATCTTATTTCCTGCATATTATTAATAATTTTTTCGTTTTTTTCACCCTTATAATAAGCTGAATAATTGCAAGCATGTTTTGGCACCCATTCAGTTCCCTTTCCAAAATATGTTACTAGCAATCGCATAGGTACGTTATCAATATGATATCGCTTACAACTTCGAGAAGTCTCTAGAGAAAAAGCTATACTATTAGTACTTAAAATATCACAAAAAATAGAACTAACTTTGACCATGTCTTCAATCCATTTTTTATAAAAAATATTAGTTCTTAATTTATTTATAGCAATTGGATCTAAAAGTATTTGAATATCATCTAAACAACTTTTTTTGTATACTTGTACAGAAATACTAATAGTTTTTTGTGTTAATGTTTTGAAAAATTTATTAGCTTCCTGAGGTGTTTCTCTTTCTACTATGCTTAAGTAAGAATTATTATTTCTAAAGTTAGAAACATTCTTTAAGTTAGTTATATCAACAGAAGACAAATTAGAAACCATAATAATTAAAAGGTAGTTAATAATATAATTATATTAATATATTATATTAATAATGCAATACTATTGCATTTAGTTTATTTAAACTTTAATAATCATTATATATATGCAATACTATTGCATTATTTAATAATTATTTAAAAAAGGTAAAAAATGAAAGTTGCATATATATTTAGAACAAACATGGCAAGTACATTTCAACTAAGTACAATGATACTTCCACAACTAGAAACAAATACCCATCTTGTAAATGTTTTGGGTATGTTTTTCTTTGATGATAATATTAATTGTTTACGACAAAATGATCCTGTTGGAGAACGTTTAGCTAAGATAGCAAAAGAAAAAAATATGCTATTAATGGTTTGTGATCAATGTGCTGTTAGACGAAACTTAGCAGAAGGAACATTTGAACAGTGTGGCTCTGGTGATGTTAAGGCAAAAGGTTTAGTCGAGGGTGTTCAAGCAGGTTGTTTTCCTCAACTTTACGAAGCACTTGGACCAAATCCACCAGACCAGGTTATAACACTTTAAGGCAATAATGCTTGATTGATAATTTAGAAAAAAAATTACCAGTAACAATTTTATCTGGTTTTTTAGGTTCTGGAAAGACTACATTACTAAATCATGTACTCAATAATCGTGAAGGAAAAAAAGTTGTGGTTATTGTTAATGATATGAGTGAAATTAATATTGATGCTGCTTTAGTCCAGAAAGGTGGAGATGACATTTCTCTTACTGAAGAGAAACTTGTAGAAATGAGCGATGGTTGTATTTGTTGTACATTACGCGAGGATCTTTTGGAGCAAGTAAGAGAACTTTCTAAAGAAAAAAGGTTTGATTATCTTCTTATTGAAAGTACAGGAATATCTGAGCCTTTACCAGTAGCTACAACATTTG
>CAYTJO010000044.1:362-3805 GCA_964438215.1 uncultured Rhodospirillaceae bacterium | reverse complement strand
AATTACCAGTAACAATTTTATCTGGTTTTTTTTTATATCTTTTAGATCAGACTATGTTGGAGAAGTATCACAGGCAGGTGCTTTTTTTAAAACATCAGGGGATAGGCCGTTGGTGGGCAGCCGTCCCAGATGACAAATGACCTAAAGATAGTTTATTTCAAAATACTATTAAAAATATATGGACAAACAGTTACGGAGATCGCAGGCAAGAAATAATATTTATTGGATTAAAAAATCAAATGAATCAAGGAGCTATAGAAAAACAACTAGATAAATATTTGATAAAAGACTATTTAACTTCGCAGGAAGCTTTTAAAGCATTACAAGAGCCATTTCCAAAGTGGGAATTTAAATAAGAATATTTAACTATTATATGGTAAAGAAGAATGGTGAAAAATAATTTTTAATTTACTTTTTGAATCCAAGATATAGCCAAATGAATATTCAACTTTTAAATTTTTATCTTCGTAGTTAGTGAAGAAATAATTGCCCATAGAAAGGAAAATATTATCAAAGGCTATAATATCAAAGTTTTCAAAATAAATATTTTTCCAAGGCTCTAAAGCAAAGCCTTTGTCTTCATCTGATATCTTATTATGTCCAATAAAATATGAAATAAATTCTTCTTTTTTATTTCTAAATTGTTTATGACTTGCTTTTGTAGGTTTAAATAAAACTTTTCCGAGTTTAAAACAATAAAGATCATCTAAAAATCTTTCTGTCAAAATTATATAATCTTGTTTGTTTAAATAAGATTTTCCTATTTCTACTATGTAATTAGCCCATTGTTTTTGAATATCAAAAATTTCTTTACTAATATCACTTGAAGAATTAATATTCAATTTTTTCCTTTATGAATATACCTTATCTTAGTATTTAAATCTGCGTCTTTAGAAAGCTTAAAACAAGTATTAGTGTAATTGCATACTACGTAACCAATATTTGGATTTATTTTATAATAAACTCTTGGATGTCCAGCTTCTGCTATTATGTTAGTTGTATTTACTTCTATAATATTCTTGTATTTTTTATGTAAATTATTAAGCATAATAAAAATTTAACGAAATATATCTGATTGTCAAAAATAAAACAAATATTAAATAATAAAATAATTTGAATTTAAAATATTATTTAATTGATGATTATATAATATTCTAATCTACGGTTTGTATAAAATTGATAGTTTTCAAAGAAATTGTATTTATAGAATTTTTTAACAAGGATATATTAAAGTATTTGTTGTAGAAAAAAATATATAAATATTAACTTAATTTATGTATATAAGAATTGCAACTATGAAATTTCCTTCTGAGCTAAAAGCTCAAGCTTTTGTAGCTATGATGAAAGAGACTTGGTTTAAAAAACTTGATGCAGAAACTCTTAATCAAGAACAAATAGTAGTTAAAACAGGTGAAGGAAAAATTGTTGCTTGGGGTATTTATAAATCTAAAGAAGATTTTTTAAAAACTTCACAAGAATTCAAGAAAATGTGGCTAGACTTCATTAAATCTTTTGATGGTATTGTGGAGTGGCATGAAGGTAATGTAATAGCCCATTATCAAAGAAATAAATGATGAGAATATTATAGGTCTTCATGAAGGTTGAAAAACTATTAGGCTTTCTATTGCAATGAAGATGAGGTTTGCATAAACGGACTCTTAAACGTTAGCTGCTTTTAATCATTTCTTTTTAAGATAGAATAGACTTTAAATTTAGTTATTAGTTTAAAAACCTACTTAAGTATATATTAAGTTTTAATTTTGATAAGATTATAGTATAATATAATTTAAAGATGTTATAAGGTCTATTTTTGCGGGAGGAAAATAAATGTTTAATAAATATCTCTTGATAATAACTATTATTTCAGGATTATTTATATCTGGATGTGATAATAATACTCAAGTTAGTGAAAAATCATCAAATGAAATAATTATTAATTCTGATGAAGGTGGCAGACTGATCCAGGCTGCTATGTATCCAATATATGTTATATTTCTAAAAGGCGGAGATACTGAATTGCAAAAAGATAATTGGGTAGATAAAGATTACTGGGCATCATTAGATATACTTGAAGGAGAAGATAAAGGTCAAAGTGTATTATTTAAGCTTCATCCTACAAGAGAAGCAAGCATTCAACCAGAGTGGTGTTTTACAGCAGGTGGAGACAAATATGATGGTAAAGGAATTACTTGTTTGAAAGATGGTTTAAGAAAGGAACTTAGGTTTAAGGCGAATATCCAATGGGCTGAAGATGCACCAGAAGTTTTTAAAGATAGAAATTTTTCTGAGCATCCAGATGTTCCTGGTGATGGAGGTCAAGAGTAGCTTGATAAATTAAGATTAGTTATTTATAAAGACTAAAAAATAGAGATTAAAGGCTAAATTTGCTCAATGTTTAATTTAAAGAAGGGGCAGGCTAGCTTATATTCTATTTCTTCAATTTTCTGTGGAGGTTTTAGATAACTGTAATTCATATATAATTAAGTATAAAGAAGAGATATCATCATAACTAAATATCAGTTGTAAATCATTCTATTAGTCAGGAAATATAAATTATTAGATTATTTACTTACATATATTTTCTTGAATAAAAGAACCATTCTTAGTAGTTGTAATGCCATATTTGCAATTGTATCCAAGGTATTTTTTGAATACTCCAGTAGCATGTAATATACTAAAAGATCCTGTGCCAGCTTTTATATCAGATTCAGTTCTTTGAGGCCTAACCATCATGCTGCTTTTATCAGGAGTCTCAAAAATTAAAACAACATAAAGATTAATGATTTTATTATTTTTATCAGTTTCTCTTACGCCTCTTCCTATAGCGTCACCATAATTACCATCAGAGTCAGAAAATGCAGCATTAGCTGTGAACATATTAAACTTACCTTCATTGGGAAGCTTTACTGTCTCACCATCAAATCTGCCCATTATTTTAATTTTATAAATTTCGCTACTAAGTAAATTGAAAGGAATAAGTAGGATAATAATTAAGAAAATTAACCTGAAATCATTCATATTAAATTTATATATTTATAAACAAATAATGTAAATAATTAAGTAAAATATTCTTCTTAAATTTCATTGCTAGAATTATTTCTAACTTAAATTTATTTCCCAGATGGGAAACCAAATAATATTGCTATCAAAATACATACTAAAGTAGCAAATATCATAGTAGCCATGTATATTGATATAAATTTAAGAATTTGATTTGCATCTACTGTATCTTCATTTAGATTGAATTTATCTGAAAGGAACCACTGAAAACATGATATAGGTATTCCAAAACTTATCATCCAAATACAGGTATGGCCACCTCCAAGGAGGTCTCCACTGTTTCCAATAAGAATTTCATTGCTGTATCTAAGAGTGTCGAGGTATAAATACTAACAAAAGTTTAATACTTTCTTTAATCTTAGTTTTCTTAAAGAGACTTTTAT
>CAYTJO010000044.1:0-352 GCA_964438215.1 uncultured Rhodospirillaceae bacterium | reverse complement strand
AGTAATATCACCAAGCCTTATAAAGGAATTATTATATTAAAAAAAAATTTATGATACTTAATTAAGCAAAGCAAGTAAGAAATAAAATATTTTGCTAGCAAGGCAGCTTGCATATTTCATACTTATTGCTTAGATTAGTCTAAATAATTTATTTAAAAAAAATAGGAAGTTATTTAATGAATGACTGTAAGGTGAGATTAACTTATGGAATATTTAAATTTTTAATTAGAGAAAATAAATATAAGCTATCATCATCAAAAAACTAGAGTTGTTAAATTTAAGTTGAGGTATATATTCATATTATGAGGCTTTTTCTAATTCTTCTATTTTTTTTATCTGATTATGTCATATC
>CAYTJO010000043.1:0-8922 GCA_964438215.1 uncultured Rhodospirillaceae bacterium | reverse complement strand
AATCTTTCATAAACAGTCCTCCCATTCATTATCCCCGTGGCAAAATCACCACCAGCATCGGGTCCAAAACCAGGTGCTGAAGGTCTCTTTGTCGTAACCAAAGCCCATCCAACTGGCCCCCCATTTTCTGTTGAGGTATTGATTGTATTAAATGAACTATTTTCTCCAACAACTCTAGCAATCCCTCCGTTTGAAGGATTATTTGAAGCCCCAATCTCAACCCATGTTTTCCATGATGTGTTTGACTCTCTTGTTGGCCAATCGATCCGCCCCATTTCTCCAATCATAAATAATGAAATTTCAGCACGCGGCGGGGCAAGAATTGAAACTTCAACTGAATTTCCTTTTTCGATATCAATTATTGTAGAGTTTTGTACATAACCACTATCTGGATTTTGAATTAAATATGGGATATATACAGACAGGTCTTTACTGGCCGAGAATTTCACATTTTGAAACACCCCGCCAACCAATGTTTCGACACCAATATCCAGATCATCACTTGTGGGTATATTGTCACTATCATCGCCAAAACAACCAGCAAACATTGAGGTTGTGAAAAGTATGGTTAGTAGTAGGGCGCGCCCTTGCATCAAGTCCCCGATAATCTGAGTATTGTTGAACCCACCGCAATAATTAACGATAAAAAATTCTCAAGCAAGTAAGAGAACCATCTGCTTCCCTAATATGTTCCATATCAACTACAGTTATTGAAAACCCTTTTTTTTCCACAATTTCCCTAGTTTTTGGATATCCATCTGATATAATAACAGAACCACCCTCAAACCCGATGATGTTGGCAGCATAGGATTCTTCATTAGGTATCCAAATTATTTCTGAATCCAACCCCTCAAATTGTTCAGGGCGTAAATGACCTTCAGCTGCAATCAATAAATTTGGTGCAGGGGAGGAACAAACAGTAGAGAGATGAAGTGTAGATGCAGGTATGTCAATGATAAAGGTATCAAACCCTCTTTCTTTACATACCCCTTTGAAGAATTCAGCTCCCTCCTCATTTGTTCTAGATGACTTTCCTATCAAAAACCGATCATCAAAAAATATCACATCCCCCCCATCGAGAGTCGCACCATCAGGCATCAAAACAATATCTAATTCATTGACAAAGAAATCCTTCAAACTTTCAGATTCACCAGCTCTTTTATGGTGGCCTAAATTACAAATTACTACACAATCATCAACAACAACAGCAGCATCTTCTACAAAACAACTATCTGGGAATTCTTCTAAAGGTGGTAAAACTAAAACATCCAGGCCATGTTTTTCCAAAGCTTCTACATATTTTCTATGAGCATCCCTTGACAAATCAAGATTAGTTGGACCATTTCCAAAATAATTTGCAAGAGCATTTGTAAAATTAGGAGAAATTTCCCTAACCAGCGCCTTTCTGCGTCGGCGTTTATCCCAACCAACCATCGTATTTCCGTTTGGGGGTCGGGTCATAACTGTTCGGAATCCGGAAATTTATATTCAATAAAAGGAAAAACTACTACTTTTCTAACAAATAAGAGAAAATCAAAGGTAGTACGATAGTGGCGTCAGATTCAATTATAAATTTTGGAGTATCAACATCAATTTTTTCCCATGATATTTTTTCATTTGGTGTTGCACCCGAATATCCACCATAAGATGGTCTTGACTCACTTATTTGTGAAAACCACCCCCATAATTGAACATCTTCACCCAAATCTTGCCTTAGCATTGGAACAACACATATCGGGAAATCTCCCGAAATCCCCCCCCCGACTTGGAGCAAACCGACAGGAACATCCTGTTGTTTATACCATGAAGCTAAATCTTTCATCTGTTCCAAATCAGTTCTAATAATTCTATCATTTTTTATTGTACCATCAATTAATCGTGCAGAAAAGATGTTCCCAAGGGTGCTATCTGCCCACCCTGGTGTAAATATAGGGATACCCATATCTTTTGCAGCAATTAACCAACAATTTTCTTCTTTCCCTTGAAAATCTAAATTTCCTGAATCAATTACATCAAATAAATATTCATGAGGGGATTTAGAAATTGTATTCATTTGACTATTTAGCCACTGCTCAATCAATACTTTTTCTACATATCTAATTGCTTCATTTTCTGGAATACAAACATCAGTAACTCGATTAAAACCCTCCTTTTGTAATTCCAAATCACCTTCAGCTGTAATGTTCCTCCAGTCAATTTTTTTGTACTCATCTCTAGCAACTAAATTAAATAAATCCTCTTCTAAATTAGCACCAGTACAAGAAATACCATGGATCAAACCAGCCCTAATTGCTGGCCCCAAAATTCGCCCTATTTCTGCCGTAGACATTGCGCCTGCAAGAGTTACAATTAATTTTCCACCATTACTTAGAAACGCCTCCAATGACTTTACACAATCAGCAAGAGCCCCTGCATTAAAATGATGGTAATTTTCATCAATAAATTCACGAATACCCATATCCACCACCATATCTAATATTTATTTGTGAACGAACCTTTCAACAACTTCTTTTTTCATAATAACCAATCCTTGACACATTTCAACTATTTTTTCATTAATCATATCGATTAATTTTTTCGAATCATGGTCGCCACAAGTAAAGGCATCTAGTGCTAACCACCCCTTTTCCGAATAACAATGAGCAGTTACGTGACTTTCGTCAATTAATACGATTGAAGCAAATCCTGGTGGGCTTTCATTTCCATCAAAAACTTCAGAATGGGAGTGCACAACTTTAATTTCCATTTTTTCTAGACAATTAAGGATTATTTCTAATACCTTTGAGGAACAATTATCCACGTTTGGAAAAAAATTAACATAATCAACATACACATGTGTTCCATATGATTTTTGATTCATACCCTCGCTACTCAATTTTACACCCCATTATTGTAATTAAGAAATCCATTTGATTGAGCAACCAATTGAATCAGTTTTTCCAACACTAATGTTTTCACCATTAAGAAATTGATCTAGAGCATCATTCATTTCAGAGGTAGTTGCATGCATTGGATTTCTTGGCGAATCATCATATCTACCTTTGTAAATCAAGACCTTTTCACTATTAATTAAATAAAATTCAGGGGTTCTCTGCGCCCCCCAATTTTCAGCCACACTCTGTTCATCATCTATCAAAAAAGGATAACTAACTCCCCTTTCACATGCCTCCCTAGTCCTTTCTTCTGAATCAGAAGAATAGTTTTCATTCCCGGCGTTTGAATTAATTGCTACAAATCCCAAATTATTTCCTTTCGCCTTCATAGCTAACGCCTCAATTCTTTCTACACTACCAACTACATATGGGCAGTGTAAGCAAGAAAATACTACAATTGCCCCATTACTCCCCATAACGTCATCCAAACTCATTTCCGTTGCCCCGACACTAGGGTGGGCGTTGTTTAAACGAAAGAACGGGGCAATGCCCCCAATATCAAATTCCATGCCCCGCCATAGCGGTTATTTCCATCAACCCTTCGGAGACATATCATCAAGCTTCTTTTGCAAGAGAAATTCGAACTTCATCTAACCTTGCTCTTGCTAATTTGTTATCAGGGTCCGCATCTAACACTTTTCTCCAAGCCACTTCGGCTTTCTCAAAATCATCCTTTTCATGATGAATTGCCGCAACCCTCAACAAAGCATCAACATGTTTTGGTGATAATTTAACAGTCATTTTAAAATCGGAGAGTGCCCCATCTATTTCGCCCATTTCTAAATACAACATTGCCCTTTGATAGTATCCTTCAGGATAACCGGAATTAAGATTTAAAGCATTATTTAGTGGAATAAACGCTTCCTCGGCCCTTCCTTGTGCAAGTAAACAAGCACCTAACCTAGTAAGCGCCACCTCATTTTCAGGTTGTTCTTTTAACACACTTCTAATTTCTTTTTCAGCCTCATCAAAAATACCATGTTGAATCAAAGCCTCACCTCTTCTTAGTTTAGCTAGCAAAAGATTTGGGTACGTCATTAGTAACCAATCACAATCACCCAATGCAGTTTGAACATCTTCTGCAAGGAGGTGTAATGTAATTCTATTCAATCTTGCTCTAACATGGTGAGGGTTACTCATCAATACATCATTGAACCGATCAAGTGCCTCTGAGAGATGCCCTCTTTTGGCAGAAACAAGCCCCTTAACATATGGAATAACTAGTGAGGAATTTTCTTTGATATCCGCTTCATCAATTAACCTAGCGGCATCATCAATCCGCCCTTCATCTATCGCAATCAAACTTTCCTCTGCGGCAATTAATGGGTCATCCATCAATCTCCTAGCACGATTTAGTGAAATGGTTGCTTCAGATATATCCCCACCAAGTCTTTGACATCTACCTAGACAAAGCCATGCAAGCCCATTTTCACGATCTACTGACAAAGCATCTCTAAATGATACTTCAGCAGCATCTAGAATTTCAGTATCAGAATGTCCAGCATCCCTATTTGCATCATAATCCGCTAATAATAGTCTACCTTTCTGTATATGAAGTCCAACTTCACCCCAATTAGGTGCATTTTCTAATATCTCCCACGCCTCAGCTCTTCTTCCATGGAATGTATGCATCTGTGCCAATTCAGATCTTACAATTGAATTAGATGGGTCCTTTTCCAATACATTCTCCAACCACTCGAACGAATCATCAGTCCGACCACTTCTTTCTAGTAATTCAGATTTCAGAAGAATTAACTCATCCCCACCTGCATTCAAAGCACAAGCATGTACTGCTGCCTTAAGTGCTTGAGGTAATTTCTTTGAATCATTAGATAGTAGATGAGATAACAATGCCCAAGACTCACCATGTTGGCGGCCACCAGGTAGTTCTAACCCCTCTTCTACAGCATCAATTGCTAACAACACCTCATCTCTACGTCTGTGAATTCTTGCTTTCAAAAGGAACTGTTCAACAGTAGGATTTTGCTCTATTGCAGCATCAACCGCCGCTAATGATTGGTCCGAAGAATCCCCCTGTATTCGCTCCTTAAGTCCAGAAACAAAACTATGGTCTGCAGGAGTTGCCTTCCCAAGCGCCTCTAATCTCTGAACATTTCTTTCTGCAGTATCTGGCCTCAATACTGAAAGCCTCCTTAGTAATTCAACATCATCAGGTAATTGGGATAGTTGTTCAGCTACCCAATGCGCCTCTTCTTCAATATCAGCCGAATCTTTTGCCAATGATGCTAAACACCTCATAGATGCCAGGTTACCTAGTGCGAGATTGCTTACCACTTCTTTGTAACAAGATCTAGACCAACCATCTTCACCGAGTATGTGTGCCAATTCACCAAGTCTTCTCGCCTCTAAAGCCGTTAAAGCTAAATTTTTAGGCCCATGGATATCTAATTCATTAAACAATCCAAACAATCTATCTGCTAAACCAATAACTCCTTGATTTGGCTTTTCACCTTCAATCGTAAAGTCACCTTCAGAAGGATATGTTGCTAACATTCCACGAATTGCAATTAACAATTCCTCAGCAGCATTTCTAACACTAGGGGCTCCAATCTCAGATTCTAAAGATGCTTCCAATTTTGATATTGAATTATGTGCTGAAATCAAACCTTTCAAATTTGGTTGTGTGTGGATAAGTGCTGCACAATCTCTCGAAAGATTACTAACTTCATCAATTAATAAATTCAATTTTTTCGCTTGTAATTCCCTTTCTTTAACTGCTTCCCTACTATATCCTCTAAAGTGCCCATCAACTTGAATCATCCAGAAAATTATACCCCCACCAAGCATTGTTCCGAAGAGAGTCAACCCTATTTCCAATGGTGTCATACTCACCTTAGCCCAATGATATCCTACTTGATGTTGACCCTAACTCTCCCGTAGGGAGAGCGTTTTACCTACCTATTAATTAATTGCCAAGAATTCTAAATTTTCTTAGAAATAAAATGATTATATATTTCATATTCTTAGTAAAATACCCCCTTTCACTATTATTTTTCAGCCGGAACCATTGACTATGACATCCCCTTTCGCTATATTGGTGGCATGGGGTGCTAGATGGTGATTTTCTTGATGACCGCCGATTGAGGTGGCGCGCAGAAGGTTTCGATGTTTCAATAATAGGTACGCACTTAGAAAACTCAGGAGGAAATATTTCAGAAGCAATTTTACATTTAGAAAGGGCGATGAAAATTTCTACTAATCTTAGAGTAAGAATAGAAAGATGGCCAATAGCATGGCCCGAAAGAAATGAATTATTGGAATCATTGAGGGACCCGACTAAAATTGAATTAAATCAACGTAGATGGAGGGAAATCATGCGTACTAAGAGACCTTGGGTAATAGTTGCAGACTCTTCAAAATCAAGTTGGTCCAGGGAAGGTAGATCGGATGAATTAGAAAGCTGGGTTGAAAGACTTGAAACAATAGACGAATCAATGACACCCCATTCTAACGATGTGATGAATGCGATTGAAAATATTGCTAAGAAACAAGATATTGAAGATTTAGTTTTAGCACTTGAACATCGACAATTTCGTAGAACACAAATTCTTGAGGATATGGTAACCCATCTTCGTTCTGCAAGGGGTTGGGATTTAACAAAATTAGAAGGCAACCTCCAACAGAGGTATTCAGAGGTTAGCCGGATTCAAGAAATGGATAACATTTTGGCAAATATTGAGGATCGTGTAAATGAAATAATAACTATATTCGATAAAGAATCTGCAATTAATTTGTTGGAAAAGGCAAAACTTGCTCAACAAATGGAAGATTCTAATAGATTAAATGAATTAAAAATTCAATCAGAAAAAATGTCACTCGAATATATTGATCGACTAGAAAAAGTAACTACATGGTTGGAAAATTTACGAGAAAAAGGATATCACATTTCAGCCCCCAATAATCCACAACCATCCGATTTATTAATTCTTGAAAAAAGAGTTGATATTGTAAATAAAGATATCAAAAGGTTACAATCTGCTTGGATTAAAATTGATGAATTAGTAAATTTATTTCCAGAAAAGACAGGAGTCGTTGCTGCACTACAGGGACAAGTTGAAAGAGTAGATCAAATTGAAGAATTATTAGCAAATCTTGAAGAAAATAGAGATGAAAGAGAGCAGCAATCAAGATCAAGGATATCTTCATGGAAGAGTTCAGGTTTCAAAGTACAATCACTTGAATTATTATTGGATAACGCACCAAGAAGTGGTTGGTTAGCAATTGATGAGCATGCAAAGAAAATCAGAGTTTGCAAGGAATTATTAGAGACAATTGATACAATAGATGTTAGTTTTTCAGGATTAGAAAATGTCAATCATTGGCGTCAATTATTGAAAGAAATTGATGTTGATAATGAAGATTATGAAAAGATTAGAGATGGTATAGCAAAACAACTCAGGAGAAATCGTTGGCATCGAGAAAAATTAGATGAAAGTAGAATCAAACTTTCAACAATTTGGCCCTCAGAGATAAATCCATTCCATTTGAATTTAGGTGAATATGAAGAATATATTATCAAATTACAATCAGGCCAAGGAGTTTCTAATTTAGATAATAGTTCTCGCGACAATCGTTTGATGTTGGCTGCAATTGCAGAGCTAGACATGTGGAGGCAAGATGGTTGGGATGTATCACTTCTCGATTCTTTATTAGAACGAGATTATGTTGAGTTGTGGGTACAATTACCCTCAATAAGAAAATCAATTTCAGAATACAGTAAATTGAAAGAAAGGTTGGAAAGATTACCTTTAGGTAGAGACCAAGAACTTCTTGAAGAAGTTAAGAAAAAAAGTTCTAGACCAGATCACCTTACACGCCTCGCAGATTCAATCCCTGAAATTGCAAAACATCTTTCATCATTACCAGAAAAGAAATCAATCGAAATTTCATTATTTGAACCAACCCCCCCTCAAGTATTCGCTAAATTACATCCATTAAAACCAATTCTTATCCCCCAAATAGAAGATAATTTAGAACCGAAAAAAATCATTGAAAATGATAAAGAAAAAGTTTCAAAAAATAATCATTATAACACACTTTGGCACCAAATTTCAAATAATATTGGAGGCGATTTGGACACATCACCTAGGGATTTTAGAGTACAAAGACTTGTAAGAATATTGGAACTACTTTGCCCTGATGATGATATAATTGATGAAATTACAATTTCATTATTAATGCGCCTTGAAAAAATTTCAACTCAACTATTGAAATGGACCCAACAGAGGTTAGATAGAAGACATTGTTCATCTGCCGGTAATTTATTAGAAATTTCAGCACGGCTTGCTGAAAAATTAAATGAAATACCAGGTCCAGGAATAGATCTACCAAGGTCATTTGACGAAGAAGAATTACCTAAATCAGGAGATTTAACTGCTATTGGGAACGAAATAAAATTATTAGAAAAAGCTACTTTCTTACCACTAGCTGGTTCAAAAAGTGCAGTTAAAGTAATTTCATAGAATATTAACCGTTTAAGTCATCTAGTAAATCATTTGCTTCTTCTGAACTTAACAGTTCTTCTCTTGGCGCTGCTTGTACTGGAAAACTACTGGGCTCTTGTGGAGTTTGGTTATTGAAAGGATTTTGTCCAATCATATTACTTGGTTCTGGAACAGGTAAGGGTGGAGGCAATCCTGCGCTAGGTGGTGGTGGTAATGCTGTGTTTTGTGGCGGGGGCATCGCAGCAACTGGTGCAGGTGCCGGGGGTGGGGGCATTGCAGTAACTGGTGCAGGTGCCGGTGGTGGAGGTAATGCAACCACTGGCTCTTCAGGCGTCTGGGCTATTGGTGAATGTGGTGGTGTTGGTGCTGGTGGGATAGTCACTTCAGGTGAGGGTGATGAATCATCTATTGCTTCCTGTCCAGCTTCAATTTCTTGTTCTACAACCGGCTCATCTACGTTTTCTTGATCAGCTTCAATTTCTTGATCTACAACTGGCTCATCTACTGTTTCTTGTTCAGCTTCA
>CAYTJO010000042.1:7215-8930 GCA_964438215.1 uncultured Rhodospirillaceae bacterium | reverse complement strand
GCAGATACTAAACTTATTCTTTTTGTAGTATTTGAATGTTTGCTTGATCCTATTAAAATACTACAAGCGGCAGCCAAACTCATAAATATAACCAAAAAGGGAGATGATATTCTTCTATGCCCTTCAGCTAAAAATTCATTTACTATTTTTTGATTAGAAATTTCATTATCAAAAAATAATTCTTTTAGAGATCTTTCTTCTACTTGTTTGAATCTAATATTTTTATTTTGCTTTTCAATATTTATTTCAAATTCATATTTATCAAAATTCATAATATTAGTTTGCAAACTATTTTTATTATAAAGAAATCTTGATCCATCATAAACTATAATATGTGGTCGTTCAGATAAATTAGAAATTTTTCCTTCTTTAGCTACTATAGTACTTTCTAAATCTTTGTTTCTTGTATCATGAATCAGTAAGTTGCTGAGCTTTCCATCTTTAAAAACTTTGTCTATATAAACAGTAATGTTTGGATAAAGCGAATGGAATTCACCTTCTTGAAGTGAGGTGATAACAAAGTTATTCCTTAAATCTGACTGAAAACTTTTAAAGGTTCTATAGTTTTTAGGGCTTATTTGAGCTTCAATAATGAATACCAAACATGCAACACATAACCCGAAAAATAAAGCTGGCACCATTAAAATAGACTTTGAAACACCAGCGCATTCCATAGCAATAATTTCTGAGTCCGATCTTAGTTTATTGTATGAATAAGAAATAGAAGCAAATGATATAAGAGGGAGTAATATAGATAGTATTTTAGGAGCAATTAGGCTAACAAACCAAAAATATACAGGCAATGACAACCCTTTATTAATAATAAGTTCTATATAATTAAGGGACCTAGATAACCAAACTATTCCAGTTAATACTAGTGAAATAATAAAAAAAGGCTTCAATATATCTAAAAGTAAATATCTGAAAATTGTAAAGTTATTAAAGTGCATATTTTTTTCTTGTTAAAGCAATTATAATAACATAAAAGTATATATTTAAATTAATTTTGCATAGGTATTTTTTATGAAAGTTAACTTCATCACGGATATAAAAAACGATAGAGGAACTTTAGTATTTCTCTGTCTAAAAAACAGACCATTTGAAAAGTATTTAGATAATCTAAATAAGAAATTTAATGGATATATAAAGAAGGCAATAAGAATATCTTCAATGGAGTTTAATAATAGTAGCTTTACTGATATTATAATTCCTCAAAACTCTAAGGCAGATAGAATATTGCTGTTTGGAATTGATCAAACTAAGCTAAATAGTGAATTTGAATATGGAAAACTGGGAAGTTTTATTACATCAGTTTTGAATAAAAAGAAAATTAAAGATATTAAACTAATAACTTCCGATTTAAGTATAAAAGGGTTGGATGAAGTTAACATTCTTTATGGAATGGCATTAAACACCTATAGATTTAATAAATACTTCACGGATAGTAATAAAAAAAGAAATAATTATCTGAGTAATGTTACTTTAGTGTCAAAAAACTCTAAATTTATCAAAGTCCTATGGGCTAGATATAATGCTATTAAAGAGGGTGTCTTTTTAACAAGAAATCTTGTTAGCGAGCCTTCAAATAATTTAACACCTATTTTATTAGCCAAAGAAGCGCAAAAACTGAAAAAGTTTGGTCTAAAAATAAATATTTTAGATGAAAAAAAATTGAATGATTTAAAGATGGGAGCTTTGCTGGGAGTAGCTCTGGG
>CAYTJO010000042.1:0-7146 GCA_964438215.1 uncultured Rhodospirillaceae bacterium | reverse complement strand
ATGGAAGAAATGAAGTATGATATGGGGGGGTCAGCTGTAGTTCTTGGGTTGATGAAAAGTCTAGCCTTAAGTAAAGTTAAGTCAAATATTTCTGCAGTAGTTGGATTAGTAGAAAATATGCCATCTGGCACAGCACAAAGGCCTGGTGACGTTGTAACATCTATGTCAGGAAAAACTATTGAAGTGATTAATACAGATGCGGAAGGAAGGTTAGTTTTAGCTGATGTAGTATGGTATGCGCAAAAAAAGTTTAAGCCTAAAAACTTAGTTGATCTTGCCACTCTCACAGGAGCAATTATTGTAAGTATAGGTCAGGAAAAAGCTGGCATGTTTTCCAACTCTAACAAGCTGTCTAATCTTTTAGAGAAGGTAGGTAAAGAAGTAGGTGAACCTGTATGGAACATGCCAATAGATAATAGTTATGAAAAAGATATTAGATCAGATATAGCGGATATGAAAAATGTTGGTTCTGGAAGAGGAGCAGGTTCAACAGCTGGAGCAATTTTCATTAAGAGGTTTATTGATTATGTTAATTGGATACACCTGGATTTAGCAGGAGTTACTTGGGCCAAATCCGATAAACCATTAGTGCCAAAAGGAGGAACTGGCTTTGGTGTAAGGTTGTTAGAAGAAATGGTTTTAAAATATATAGACAATGCTTAATGGTTAAAAGAGAGAGAACACAGGATATGAAATTAAAAAAAACTTTATCAATAATTAAACCCGATGCTATTGCGTCCAAATATCAGGGAAAAATATTAGACTTTTTAGAAAGTAAAGGATTCAAAATAATTGCTCAAAAAAAAATAAGTTTAACAAGGAAACAGGCAGAAGCTTTTTATGAAGTTCATAAAGATAGGCCATTTTTTAGTGAACTAGTAGATTTTATGATATCTGGTGATATTTCAGTTCAGGTTTTGGAGGCAGAAAATGCTATATCCTATTATAGAGAAGTTATGGGAAATACTGACCCTGAAAAGGCAGAGCCAGATACAATAAGAAAGTTATATGGAAGTAATATTCAATGTAACGCAGTTCATGGTTCTGATAGCGAAGAAAATGCTAATAAAGAAATAAGTTTTTTTTTTAATAAGTTAGAATTGATTAGTTAAATAAAAGTAATGCTTTTATCAGAAGTAACTTCCCCAATTTCTAAGACAGGTTGTTTGTTTTTATTAAAATGACTCATGACTTTTTCTTTTTCTTTTTTAGGAACTACCAATATCATCCCTAAGCCACAATTAAAAGTTTTTATTAGTTCTTTTTCAGATACTCTGCATTCATTTTTTAGCCAATAAAAGATATTATTCTTTTTAAAAAACGCTAAATTTTTTTTATAAATAGTAAACCCTAAATTATTAGATAAAACTCTTTTTAAATTGTTTGCTATTCCTCCTCCAGTAATATGAGCTAATGCACTAATTTTAGCAGAAGAATTTAAAGCTTTCAAAACAGGTTTAACATAAATTTTTGTAGGTTTAATTAATAATTTCCCTAAAGTAATATTTCCGTATATTTTTTTAGACATGGAAAGTTTTTTTTCATATATTATTTTTCTTATAAGAGAAAACCCATTTGAATGTATTCCAGAGCTAGGTAATGCTAATAAAATATCCTCCGCTTTAGTTTTATTGTTAGGTAAAAGTTTGCTCTTTTCTACAATTCCTACACAAAAGCCTGCTAGGTCATAACCACCTTTAGGATATACCCCAGGTAATTCTGCAGTTTCCCCTCCTATTAGGGTACAGTCTGCATCTCTGCATCCTATAGTTATTCCTTTTATTATTGATAGAAATATTTTTTCATTTAATTTGTTAATTGCTAAATAATCTAGAAAAAAAAGAGGTTTAGCACCTTGTACTATAATATCATTTACTGACATTGCAACTAAGTCTATTCCTATAGTATCAAATATATTTAGTTGTTTAGCTATCAATAATTTTGTTCCTACACCATCAGTAGCAGCTACAAATAAGGGGTGCTTGTACTTCCTAGTATTAATTCTAAATAAACCACCAAATCCTCCTACTTCACTTAAAGTATTCTCATTGTTAGTACTATTAATCAGCGGTTTAGCTATATTTATCAGTTTCTCAGCTTTTTTTACGTCAATTCCAGATTTTTTATAGGAAAAGTTATAGTCTTTTTTAGTGCTCATGTTACTATATGCTTAGTATCAGGTTTTAAAATTTTGAAATTTAAATTCTATATAACATTTGTATATTTTTTTATTCATTTACTAACTATAAATATACAACAAACTTATTCTAATGATACATTAAAATCTTCTGTTAAGGGAATTTTTATAGACTTTGAAATAAAAAAAAATCAAGATAATAGAAAGCATGCTTTGCAGAAATCATATTTAGTAGGTTTAATTAGATATCTAGATTGGATTACGTTATCTTCCAAAGAAACGATTAAGAAGTTAACTAATAGTATTGAACCTAGTACTTTAGTGACAAGCTACTCAATTGAAAACGAAAAGTTTAGTGAAGAAAGATATAGTGCTTTAATCACTGTTAATTATGACTTAAAAAAAATAGATGATTTACTAAAAGAGAAAAATATAAAGTATTTTGCTGGAAATGGTCCCAAAATTCTAGTTCTACCTTTAATGAGTTTTAATAATCAATTAATATTATGGGATGATCCTAACCCATGGTTTGAAACATGGATAGAAAGACCAATAGATGCTAATTTGATAGATTTTATAATACCTGAGGGAGATGTTGAAGATCTTATTATTATTAGTGCAGAGGACACTAGAAATCTGAGTTTTGAAAAAATAAGAAATATATCATTAAAATATAATGTTAAACAAGTTATGGTTCCCTTTTTAAAAATAGATGAAAAAGAAGGAAAGTTTGTCTTTGTATTAAGGTGTTTTGATGGTTTAAGTAAAGAGTTGCTAAATATAAAATTGGTAAAAGAAGCAAATCAAAATAGTTTCAACCTAGCAATATTTGATATATTAAATTCTTTTACAAGCCTTTATGATGATTATTGGGTTGATGATAATATAAAAAAAATTGAGTCACTAATTTTAGTAGAAGCAAATGTAGCCTATGAAAGTTTTAGAGATTGGGTGTTTATAAAAAAAATCATTACAAATAGTGATAATGTTAATTTCTTTAAGATACTTAATCTATCTACTAAGGAGTCCCTTGCGCAAATTAAAATTATTAATGAGAAAAAATTTGTTGCTGAATTAGAAAATAATAATTTGAGTGTTAAAAAAAAAAATAATGTTTGGAATATCAAAAAGTACTTTTAAAATACTTTTATGAAAAAAATATTTTTTAATAAACTATTAATTTTGGCAATTATTATATCTATAATTACTATTTCCCTTTTTTACTCAAAAATACTTCTTCCTTTTTTTGTAGGGGCTTTTGTAGCATATTTATTAAATCCTTTATTGGGTTTTATTGAGAGTAAAAAAATTAATAGAAATTTAGCTACACTACTTATTCTCATTTCCTTTTTTGGATTTATATTAATATTTTCACTATCAGTGTTGCCAATTATAATTCAGCAAACCATAGATTTTTTAGAAAGATTTCCAAATTTAGTAAAGCAAATGGAGTCGTACCTATTTAAAATATCTAAAATATTAAATAATAATTTTTATAACTTTGATCATGTAAATATTCTAAAAGATTTTCATGATAGCCTGGGTTTAATTTTAAAGACATTAATTAGTAAATTATTTTTTTCATCTGTAGCTATAATGAATCTATTTAGCTTCATTATAATTACTCCAATAGTTTCTTGGTACTTTTTAAAAGATTGGAATAAAATTAAAGTTTTCATAAATAAAAATATACCAAAAAAGTACCAAAATAATGTAAAGAATAATTTCAATGAAATAGATGTTATCTTATCATCTTTTATTAGAGGGCAGGTTCTGGTGAGTATTATACTAGGAATTTATTATTTTAGCGCCTTTTATATTGTTGGGGTAGAATATTCTATTTTTTTAGGAATTTTTTCTGGTATTTTTTCTCTTATTCCCTATTTTGGAATTCTAATTAGTTTTATTTTGTCAACTTATGTTGGCATTTTACAATTTACTG
Organism: uncultured Rhodospirillaceae bacterium; assembly: GCA_964438215.1. Taxonomy (GTDB): domain Bacteria; phylum Pseudomonadota; class Alphaproteobacteria; order TMED109; family TMED109; genus JAYYAX01. The sequence goes on along the minus strand of CAYTJO010000042.1, from coordinate 3,067 downwards.
ACATCTACTACGTTCTTTATATTATTTTAATATTTTTGATATCTTTTTTATTTGAAGGATATTTTCTTTCACCTAAAATAATTGGAGAGAAACTAGGTCTTCATCCTTTAGCAATTCTATATTCTGTTTTTATTTTTGGTTCGCTTTTAGGGTTTATAGGAATATTTTTCGCAATTCCTTTTGCTTCTATTATTTTTTTATATTACAGAAAACTTTTATCTATGCTAGTGGAAAATCATATTTAGTTAGAGTCAGGCAAAAAAAAAGTGATTGTAATATTTTTAATAGTGACCAATTGAATAGGGAGGAAATTAATACTCAGGACAATAAAAATATTGCCATAGAGAACATTGAAAGTATTAAAAACTATGAATTTTTTTTACATTTGATTAATTATAAAAAAGAAAAAAAATTAAACTTTTTATTAACTTCTAGTGATAGTATTTTGTCACTAAGTATTAATCTTAATGATATAAAGTCTAGATTATTGGAGATACCAAAAGCAATAATTTCATTGCCATCTGATGAGGTTATAAAAGGATTGATATTTAAACTAATGAAAGATAATGGTATTTACATTGATGAGAAGCTTATAGATTTTATGATCAATAGAATTGAAAGATCATATGTAGGTGTAAATTATTTTATACAAGAATTGAATAAAGTTAGTTTAGAAAAAAAAAAAATATTTCTATGTCCATGATTAAAGAGGTATTAGATATGGAGTATAAAAGAGTTGAGTAGCAATTTTTTGAATAGAGAGTTATCTTGGATTTCTTTTAATAAAAGAGTTCTAGAAGAAGCTTTTAATAAAAATCATCCAGTATTAGAAAGAGTTAATTTTCTTAGTATATCTGGATCAAATTTAGATGAATTTTTTATGGTGAGAGTTTCTGGTTTAAAGGGACAGATTGACGAAAATATTTATTTACCTAGTCTAGATGATTTATTACCAGAAGAGTCTTTGAAAAAGGTTCTTCTAGAGTCAAAAAAATTAAAAGAAAAGCAAAATCAATGTTGGGTCATGATATTATCTGATCTTAAAAAAAATAAGATAGAAATAGCCAATTTTGATCAAATATCAGAATTAGATAAAGCATGGCTAAAAAATTTTTTTTCAAAAAACGTATTTCCCCTATTAACACCAGTTGCTGTTGATCCAGCACATCCTTTTCCATTTGTTCCCAATTTAGGATTGTGTATGGTTTTAAAGCTTAAAAACTATAAAAGCAAGAAACAAATAAAGGTGGTCATCCCATTTGCTAAAGGACTAAATAAATTTATAAAGATAAAAAATACTCAAAAGTTTATAAAAACAGAAGATTTAATAATTAAGTTTATAAGTGATTTATTTTCTGGTTATAAATATATTTCATATGGAACCTTCAGAATAATTAGAGATAGCGATATTGAGTTTATAGATGAGGCAGAAGATTTAGTAACTACTTTTGAAAATCAATTAAGACAAAGAAGGTATGGAAGAGTTACTCTTTTAGAGATCAGTAAGAATATGCCAAAAGATTTAAAAAGCATGATAGTTAAAACTTTAAATGTTAAAGTAGATTATATTTTACAGTTTGATTATTTACTAGATATAGGATCTATAAAAGAAATCTATAAAAAATCTTCAAGCAAACTTAAATGGAGAGATTACAAGCCTAGGTTTCCTGAAAGAATTGCTGATGCTAATGATGATTGTTTTGCTGCAATAAGAAAGAAGGATATGATTATTCATCATCCATATGAATCATTTGATGTAGTGGTAAAGTTCTTAAGACAGGCTGCAAAGGATAAAAAAGTTCTAGTAATAAAACAGACTATTTATAGAACTGCTAAAGGCAACAATGAGATAATAGAAGCCCTAGTAGAGGCAGCTGAAGAAGGAAAGTCAGTTACAGCATTATTAGAAATTAAAGCTAGATTTGATGAAGAAGCCAATATAAAGGTTGCTAAATATTTAAAAAGGTATGGAGTGCAGGTAGTTTACGGATCAATAGAATTAAAAACTCATGCTAAAATCTCATTAGTAGTTAGAAAAGAAAGAGCCGGTCTTAATACCTATGTACATTTTGGGACAGGAAACTATCATATTGATACAGCAAAAATATATACAGACCTTTCTTTATTTACCTGTAATAATCCTATCACAAAGGATGCGCAAAATTTTTTTAACATGGCAACTGGTTATTCATCTCCTAAAAAATGGAATTATTTAAGTGTCGCACCCTTTAACCTAAGAAATGATATAATTAGTCATATTAATCAGGAAATATTATACAAAAAAGCTGGTAAGAACGGAGAAATTTGGATGAAATGCAACTCTTTAGTAGATGAGCAAATTATACAAGCACTATACAATGCTAGCAAAAATAATGTTAGAGTAGAGCTAATTGTTAGAGGAGTTTGTTGTTTAAAACCCCAGATAAAGGGTCTTTCTGATAATATCTTTGTAAAAAGCATAGTTGGAAGATTTTTAGAGCATTCAAGAATCTACTGTTTTAGCAATGGTAGAACAATGCCATCATCATTAGCTAAAGTTTTTATTTCTTCAGCAGATATAATGCCTAGAAATTTCGATAGAAGATATGAAGTCATGGTTCCTATATTAAACAAAACTGTGCATAAACAGATTCTAAATCAAATTATGGTAGCAAATCTAAATGATAAGGTGCAATCTTGGAAAATGAATGGAGATGGATCTTATAATAGAATTTTGCCTAAAAGGGAATCAATATCTGCCCATCAATACTTTATGAAAAATCCCAGTTTATCAGGTAGAGGAGAGTCTATTAAGTATGACAGACCACAGGAAATAATACTTAAAAAATAATTAATAGTATATCTTTATTATTTAAAAAAAATAAGATAATTTAATAATTTAATATTTAAAAAAAAGTGCATCAATATAGAACTCATAATTGTGGCGAATTAACTGAAGCTAATATAAAAAGTAATGTTAGACTCTCAGGATGGATACATTCTAAGAGGGATCATGGAAGTCTTCTTTTTATTGATCTTAGAGATCAGTATGGTATTACACAGATTGTCGTAGATAAAAGTAATTAAA
>CAYTJO010000041.1:7240-9064 GCA_964438215.1 uncultured Rhodospirillaceae bacterium | reverse complement strand
CGAATAAAAGAGAATACTATAGAAACTCTTCAATACTCAAGCATGGGGTGCTCTATAAAATGGAAAAAAAACATCTAGTTTCTGTAAAAAATTCTAAAATAAGCTTTAATGTTCAAGATGCTAGTCAAACTATACTTGACGCCGCAATTACTGCAAATATTATGTTGCCTCATGGTTGCAAATCTGGGGCATGTGGATCATGCATTACAAAATTAATTAAAGGAATTGTTCAAACTAAAAACGGAAAATTGGTTTCTGAGAATAACTCAATATTACTTTGTCAGTCTTTTCCAAAATCTAACAAAATTATTTTAGAATATATATCAGATAAATTACAAATTTTGAAGGAAAGAAATAATAGTAAATATAAAATAAATCCTAAAGAATTGCTTCTGCAAGTAGTAGCAAATAAATCAGTTACTCCCATGGTCAAAGAATTAAGTTTATTTGTACCTTTTAAACTTAAATTTAAATTTTTGCCAGGATCTCATATGGAATTGTTTTATTCAAATAAAACACAATCTAGAAAATACTCAATAATAAATGCTCCTAACAATTCAATGAATTTAAAAAATAATATTATTAAGTTTTTAGTAGTAAATCACAATAAAGATGGACTAAGCAAAATTATACATAATGAAATTAAATCAGGAGATTTGTTAACATTAAAAGGACCTTACTCATCTTTCCATTACAGTATTAAAAAAAATGAACCAGTTATAGGAATTGCAGGTGGAACTGGGATATCTCCTATTCTATCTATTGTAAAAGATTTACTTAAAAAAAATAATAATTTAAATGCTTTAGTTTACCTATCAGTCAGAAATAGGAATGAAATATTAGAAATGGATACCCTATGCAAGCTAAAAGCAAAGCACAAAAATTTTTCTTTTAAAATTACATTATCGCGAGAAATAGAATTACCTAACAGTACATTTTTATATGGCAGAGTCCATGCTACTTTACAAAAAGTATTTAAAGATTTATCTACCCATAAAGTCCTTATCGCAGGATCTGACATGTTTGTAGATGCAGCATATAATCATGTAATAAACTTAAAAGCTATAAAAGAAAATATATTTTATGAAAAGTTTTCTGAAAATTAATTATTTAAATCTTTTTCTTTTTTGCTCTCATAATCTACTTCAATAAAATTATTATCACTTTCATAAATATTATTATCATACTTTTCTCTTTCATAAAGATGAGAATTAGGAGCAAAGTTTTTAACAACAATATTTTGAAGGAGTAATAATTATTGCTGCTACTAATCGTCCTGATATTTTAGATCCAGATTTATTAAGAAAAGGTAGATTTGACAGACTAGATGTTGTATCTTATCAAGACATAATTGGTAGAGAAATAATAGCAAAAAAAGCAAAGAAGAAAATTATACAAACTACTAATGTCAAAACTAAAATTAAAGCAATTATAATTTTCAAATTTAAATAGAATGGCATATTCTATATAGAGTCATTAGAAGCATATCTTTCTTTATGAAAATCAATGCTACCAAAAAGTGTACAAAAAGATGTAATTTTAGAAAAATAATGTCCTATACTCATTTCTTTTGCTACACCCATACCACCATGTAATTGGATACAGTCTTGAGACATAGACTTAGCCCGAGAGCCTAAAAAGATTTTATTTAAAGATATATTTTTTTTTCTTATTTCCTTTTTTTCATTTAGGGTTAATTGTGCCATATAATTTAAGGATCTCATTTCCTCTTTTATAATATGCATATCAACTAACCTATGCTGAATTACTTGAAAAGAACAAATAGCTTTTCCAAACTGTTTTCTTGTTTTACAATACTCTAGA
>CAYTJO010000041.1:6740-7230 GCA_964438215.1 uncultured Rhodospirillaceae bacterium | reverse complement strand
ACCTAAAGCTTCTGCACAAATAGATAAAGTTGCTAAGTCGAAAATATAGTCAAATTTTTCAAAAAACTCTTCTTTATTTATTTTTAAAATTAGTTCCTCTTTATTTAATTCTAATGAATTAAAATCTATATTAGAGCATTTCATATTATCAATAGTTTCATAATTTCTTATTTCAAATCCATCCTTGTTTTGTGATAAAAGATATAGACATATATTTTCACCTGATAGAACAGGAATAATAATATAATTAAATTTTTCAATACCAAATACGCAACTATACGTTCCTTTTAAAACTTCTTTTCCTTTATTCCTTTCTATTTTTAGATTAGTTAAAATATCATTTTTATAATTTTCAGTAGGAGAAAATAAAAAAGTATATAGTTTATTTCCTGTTATGATTTCCTGCAGAAATTTATTAGAATTTTCTGAGGGAAATTTTTGCAAAACTTTACATACAATAAGATTATTAAAAGTAAATGGTTCTAATGTT
>CAYTJO010000041.1:1997-6730 GCA_964438215.1 uncultured Rhodospirillaceae bacterium | reverse complement strand
CATTAAGTTGCTAATATTTTCGCCGAACCCTCCAACTTCTTCAGGAAAGTACAACCCTAGCCAACCTAGTTCAGCAAAACTCTTCCAATGTTTAAAATAATATGGATGATTTGCTTCAATAATTTCTCTTCTTTTTTCAAAAGAATAATTTAATTCTAAAAATTTTTTTGCACTTTCTCTAATAAGAATTTGTTCTTCTGATATACTAAGATTCATTACAGTCCTAAAACCATTTTTGAAAGAATATTTTTCTGTATCTCATTGGAACCTCCGTATATGGTTGTTTTCCTAAGATTTAGATATTCATTTCCAATATTATTAGCATATTCTGGGCCAGGAAAATATTTATTGCTTTTATCTTGAGAATAATTATTTGACTTTAAAAGTCCAAAAGCTCCTACAGCTTCTAATGTTAGTTCGCTAATTTCTTGTTGTAATTCTGACCCTCTAATTTTTAAGAAAGAGGCCTCTGGACCAGGAGCAGAACCCTTTACTTCTTCAGATAAAATTCTAAGCTCCGTATATTCTAAAGAATGTAAATTCATTTCCAATTTAGTCAATTTATCTCTAAATCTAGCATTATTTATTAAAGGCTTATTATTATAAATTTGATGAGATGCTATATTTTTTAATTTTTTGATTGCGCTTTTTGATCTAGCTACTTGAGCTATGCTTGTTCTTTCATGACTAAGAAGATACTTAGCTACTGTCCAGCCTTTATTCTCCTGATAAATTAAATTTTCTTTTGGTACAACCACATCTTCTAAATAAACAGTATTAATTTCATGACTATCATCTAATGTAATAATAGGGTCAACAGTTATTCCTTTAGATTTCATATCAATTAAAATAAAAGAAATTCCTTCTTGTGGTTTAGAACTATTATCAGTTCTTACTAAACAGAACATCCAATCTGCGTGTTGGGCCAAAGTTGTCCAAGTTTTAGTTCCATTAACTAAGTAATGATTTCCATCAGAAATGGCCTTTGTTTTTAGAGTAGCTAAATCAGATCCAGCCTCAGGCTCTGAATAACCCTGACACCACCAATGTTCTGAACTAAGAATTTTTGGAAGAAACTTCTGCTTTTGCAGATCAGTGCCAAATTCTATTATAACAGGTCCTACCATAGTAACTCCAAAAGGAATTATTTGTGGAGTGTAAGCAAACGCAGTTTCTTGATCAAATATATATCTTTGCATAGGAGTCCATTCGCATCCTCCATAAGCTTTAGGCCAATTATATGCAAACCAATTATTCTTATATAATGCTTGCTGCCATTTAATAATCTCATCCTTTGAATAACTACCTCCATTCATTGCTTTTTTCTGTAGTTGCGAAGACAAGTTGTCTTTTATAAAAGCTTTAACCTTATTTCTAAATTTGGCATCCTCATCTGAAAAATTTAAATCCATTTTACACCCTTAGTTTTTTAATAATAATACCATATTTTTTATTAAATCTATAATATTGACTAACTGTTTTTTTCCATCCTTTATATCGTGATCAATTTTAATTATATGACTATCTTTCAGAATAATTTTATTTTTATTATCTGTGATCCATTTTATAAAATTTTCTGGATAATTCTGTCGTTTTTTATCAAAAGTAATCTGGTAGTATTTAGATAAAACATAAACTTTTGAAATGCTACATTTTCCAGCCAAAAGCTTTAAAGACATGACATCTAAATAATTAGAAAACTCTTTTGGAATAAGACCAAATCTATTTATCATTTCTTCTCTAAACAAGTTTAATTCTCTTAGCTCTTGAAACTCCCCCACTCTCCTATAAAGAGATAGTCTTAAAGACAAGTCAGGTATATATTTTTCTGGTATTAAAATAGGTAATTTTATAGAAACTTCTATTTCTTCAGAATTACTATAATTTTCAATTCCTTTTAAATCAGCAATACACTCTTTCAATAGTCTTTGATACATTTCTATTCCTACCTGTGTTATTTGTCCAGATTGTTCTTCACCTAATAAATTTCCTGCTCCTCTAATATCTAAATCATAATTAGCTAACTGCATTCCTGCACCTAAAGCATCCATGGTTTGTAATGCCTTCAAACGCCTTACTGCATTATTAGATATATTATTATTTTCTAATGTAAAATAAGCGTATGCCTTTTTATCACTTCTACCAATCCTTCCTCTTAATTGGTGCAGCTGTGCTAGTCCAAAGCAATCAGACTTATATACTAATAATGTATTAGCTCTGGGGATGTCTAGCCCAGCCTCTACTATCGTTGTAGATATTAAAAGATCTATTTTATAACTATAAAAATTATCCATTACTAATTCTAATTCCTTAGGTGTTAATTTTCCATGAGCCACTCCAACTCTTAAGTTTGGATAAATAGATATTATTTTTTTTTTAATAACAGGAATATCTTTTACTTTTGGTGCAATCAAATAAATTTGTCCTGATCTACTTTTTTCTTTTAAAAAAGCATGCTTTATAATCGCGCTATCAAATTTAATAATTTTTGTCTCTATAGACTTTCTATCTACAGGTGGTGTTTTTATTAAACTTAATTCTTTGATGCCTAATAAAGACATATGTAACGTCCTGGGTATAGGGGTTGCTGTCAACGTAAGCAGGTGTACACCAGATTTAATTTTTTTAATTTTTTCTTTATGAGATACACCAAATCTCTGTTCTTCATCTATAACAACCAGACCTATATCTGCACTTTCCAGATTTATAGAAAATATAGCATGAGTTGAAATAAGTATTTTAACATCATTATTTATAAACCTACTAATGATATTTTTTCTCTTAGCAGAACTAGTATTTCTATCTAACAAATCAACACACTCAATTCCTTCAAATCTCTTTTTAAATGTTGTATGATGTTGTCTAGCTAACAATGTAGTAGGAGCAATAATCAAGACTGAATAATCATTATCAGTGACTATAGATGCTGCTCTAAGTGCAATTTCAGTTTTTCCAAAACCCACATCCCCACAAACTAATCTGTCCATTAGTTTTCCTGAACATAAGTCCCTATAAACTTCATCTAAAGTTGCTAGTTGATCATCAGTTTCTGTAAAATTAAAATTCTTTGCAAACGTTTCTAATTTATTATAGTCTACCTCAAACTTTATTCCTTTCATTGATGCTCTTTTAGCAGCAACTGTTATCAAAGTATTAGCTAAATCTCTAATTTTATTTTTAACATTTGATTTTCTTTTGTTCCAACAAATTGCACCAAGTCTGTCTAAACTTATATTACCTCTTGAGTCCCCAAACTTTGATATCAACCTTATATCCTCCACAGGAACATATAGTTTTGAGTTTTCTAAATACTCAATAATTAAACAATCATGAGGGCTATTGTTTATATTTATAGTTTTAAGACCCAAGTATCTTCCTATGCCATGTAAAAAATGAACTACTAAGTCGTTAATATGAAGTTGTGCTATATCAATAAGATTATTTCTAACTTTTTTTGCTCTTAAATGACTTTTTGTTTTGAAAATTTCACTTAAGGTAATAATCTTTATTAGAGACAATTCAAATCCTTCATTTATAGGTATAAGAATTAAATCTATAACATCAAAATTATCCATACATTCATTTATACTTTTTTTATTATCTCTATAATTTGCAACTTCTATATTATGAAATAAATTTAGAGCCTTATTTTTTTCATCCTAATGAGAATAGGTTATGATAATTTTTTTTTTGCCAATAGTATCATTTATTATTTTTTTGAATCTCTTAATAATCTCTTCATTTGTGATATTTATGTTATGAAATTCAAGGTTTTCCTTGCATTTAACTTGATATTCTGATTTTTTTTCAGATCTTGGTAAGTCGCAAAATTCTTTAAAGAAACTACTATTATAAATATCATTTAATTTTTCTTGTGACAAATAAAAAGAACTTGGGTGTAATGGAGAATTGATGGTTTCATTTTCTTTTCCTATTACAGATTTTTTTTCCTCATACAGATTGAATATATCTTTTAACTTATCTTTGGCTTCATCCAGAAAGTTACCATCTGCTAAGATTAATTCTATATTGAAAAATTTTGTTATACTACATAAATTACCTGAATAAAAAAGTGGCAACCAATTCTCTATTCCATCTGCTTTAATATTGTTTTTTAGTTTATGTACAAATAGTTCTTTATTTGTTGAGGGTCCAAAAAGATTTCTATAGTATTCGATAAAACTTTAATTTGATAGTTTACTTCTTGGAGCTTCTATAGAACCAGATATAATTGCTCTTTCAATTTTATTAACGGTAATTTGAGATATTGGATTAAAAACCTTAATAGTTTCTATATTGTTACCAAAAAAATCAATTCTTATAGGATATTCTTCCCCTATTGGCCAAACATCAATAATTCCTCCTCTTACAGCATATTCATAAGGTTCTAACACAACACTAACTTTCTCATAACCAATGTCATTTAAATTAGAGTTTAATATTTGCAAACTCATACTTTGCTTTATTTTAAGACTAAAATAGTTATTTTTAAGAAATAATTTATTTGGCACTAACTGTATCAATGCGTCTACATTAGTTAATAAAAGAAATGCTTCATTTCTATTATTTTCTTTTTGACTGCTATTTAGTGATTTAAACCTTTCATTAAGAATAGTTTGGCTAGGTGAAACTTCTTCATATGGAATACTATCCCAAGATGGAAATTTAAGAATATTTTTTTTCTTAAAATATTTTTTAAATAACTCATAATACTGATTTATCTCGTTATTATT
>CAYTJO010000041.1:0-1987 GCA_964438215.1 uncultured Rhodospirillaceae bacterium | reverse complement strand
AATAAAGATAGCTTCATTTTTGATATTATTTACAGTCCAAAAAAAACTATTTTAAATTTTCTTAGTCAAGCGAATAACATTCTTTATATAAACGGTGTTTTTATGAATACGATTCAAGCTCAAAGGGCGCTTAAAATAGTTTTTAAATAACTCATAATACTGATTTATCTCATTATTATTATCTAAAATAGCTAAAATGTTTTTTTTTATATAAATATTCTTAAATTCATTTAAAAGAAAAGGTTTAAGTCCTCTACTAACATTAGAAAAATACCTAATATTAGATATTTTATTAATACTACTTAAAATTTTCACTATTTATAAACTCATCTAACAATTTTACAATCTTTGAAGGTAACTTTGATGACCATTCTTTTTGCCCCTTTATTATAAATAATATATCATTATCATTTAACTCATCTAGAAATTCTTCATATAACAAGAGGTCTGCATAGGTCATTTTATTAATATACATATCAAAAAATTTTCCTAAAAATAAATCTGCTTCCTTAGTTCCTCTATGCATTGATCTATATCTAAGTTTATTTTTATACTTTTTCATTTTTTTGTTTTAACATATATATCTATAAATATGCAAAACACTTCCATAGAATTTTTATTTTCTGAAATAATTAGCATTAAACCAAAGCTAAAAAATCTTTCTATACTAGAAAAGCATATTGGTAAGAAGGTTATAGATCTTATTATGTTTAAGCCTAAAAGACTTATATCAGCAAAAGTCTGTAATAATTTAGATAATACTGATAAAGATGAAGACGTAATTATAGAAATAAAAGTTATAAAGCATTATCAAAATTATTTTAACAAAAGAATGCCTTACAAAATTTCTGCATTATTTAAAGATAAAAATATTTTTTTAATATTTTTTTCAAGATTTACTGGATATCTTAGAAAAATTTATCCAGAAAATCAAAACCTGTTGATAAAAGGCAAGATTGAAGTTTATAAAAAAGGCTACCACATTTCTCATCCTGAAATTATTTCAAGAAGTTCTTTAATTAATAATACTATTTTACTTAAAGTAGTTTATAAGCAAAGAAAAACTCTTAAGTCAGAAACTATTCACTCGATTATATTAAGTGCTTGTAGTTTGATGCCAGAATTAGATGAGTGGAATAGAAACTTATTTAAAGTTTATAAGAAAATACCTAGTTTTAAGGAAAGTATTATAAATATTCATAACCCTAAAATAGATAACGCCTTATCAGTAACTTCTAAATATATTATAAGGTTAGCTTATGATGAAATATTTTCTTATCAGCTATCACTTGCAATAATAAGAGATAATCTTAATAAATTAAATAGCAATTTTTTTGGTAATAATACTAAAGAAACAATTAATTATATTAAAAAATTGTTACCTTTTAATTTAACTAAAGACCAAGAAGAATGTGCCTTAGAAATAATTAATGACATAAAATCAAAAAAGAGAACTCTTCGTTTACTTCAAGGTGATGTAGGCTCTGGAAAAACTGCGGTTGCAATGATTTCTGCATATTATGTGTTACATTCTGGATATCAAGTAGCTATTTTAGCACCTACTGAGCTTCTTGCAAAACAGCACTACAAGTTTTTTTCTGAGATTTTTTATGAAGAGAATATTAATTTAAATTTATTATTATCCTCCTCTCTAAATAAAAAAAATATAAAAAGAAACTTATCTAATGGAAAAATAAAATTAATTATAGGAACTCATGCCTTATTGCAAGAAGACGTTAAATTTAAAAATCTATCATTTGCTATTATAGATGAACAACATAGATTTGGCGTAGAACAGAGAATCAAACTAAGTAAAAAAGGAAAGAAAGTTGACATGTTATTATTAACTGCTACTCCAATTCCTAGAACTATGATGTTAACTATTTTAGGAGATATTTCAGTAAGTACAATTCACAAAAAACCTTTTAATGCAAAAACTAAAACTATTATATCAAATGTCAATATGCAAATTGATGCTGGACAGGTT
>CAYTJO010000040.1:0-9065 GCA_964438215.1 uncultured Rhodospirillaceae bacterium | reverse complement strand
CACTGAATTTTGAGCCATAGATGGACCCATACTTCATAAAATTATTTTTCATAACGAGCTTGGAACAATGCACCAAAAAGTTAAAAGGTTAAAGGAATTAGCATTATTCTTATCGCAGAAATTGCAGCATAAACAAAATAAGCAAACAGATTTTTTAAACGCAGTTAAATTTCTTAAAAACGATTTAGCCTCGGAGGTGGTAAAAGAATTTCCAGAGTTGCAAGGAATTATGGGATCTTATTATGCCAAGGAAAGTAATTACAATAATAGTGTATGCAATGCTATTTATGACCAATACAAGCCATTAGGTCCTAATGATAAATTGCCTAGAAATGATCTGGCAAAACTAGTCGCTTTAATAGATAAAATTGATACGTTAGTAGGTTTTTTTATTATTGAACGACAACCTACAAGCTCTAAAGATCCGCTTGCACTAAGAAGGACTGCGTTAGGTATTATTAGAATAATTATAGAAGGAAAAATTAACATAAACTTTTATGAAATAATATTAAAAGCAACAGATAACTACAAAAACTCTGAAGCGCAAAAGAAATTTCTATCTTCCAGCTTTTCCGAAAACATTAGCAATAAAGTGTTAAGTTTTATTTTAGAAAGATATGAGAATTTAATTAAGGAAAATGACTCTTTTAATAACAGCCTATTTCAAAGTTTAAAAATTAATACCTTAAAATTAAATCTTTTAAATGTTGACAATAACTTAGTATACCTAAATGATTTTTTTAAAACAAAAGTAGGTTCAAAGTTATTAAATGCTATAAAAAGAGTAACTAACATAATTAGTGCTGAAAATGATATTAATAAAGAAACTAAAATAGAGCCAGATGTTAAATTATTCAAATCAAAAGAAGAGTTTGAACTTTATGAGTTAGTAAAAAAGCATACTAAAGAAAGTACTTTAGATTATAAAGTTTTGATGAAAAACTTATCATTATTAATTAAACCTATTGAAAACTTCTTTGACAACGTTCAAATTCATCATCAAAATATTGTTTTAAAAAAAAATAGACTAGTACTATTGTTATTTGTAAATACAAGGGTTAATAAAACTATTAGTTTCATAAATTTAATTAAAGGGAATTAAAAAATGAACAAGTGGGTATATAATTTTGGATTTGGGAAAGCGGATGGAAATGCTGAAATGAGAGATACGCTTGGAGGTAAGGGAGCTAATTTAGCAGAGATGAATAAACTAGAATTATCTGTTCCACCAGGTTTTACTATATCTACAGAAGTTTGTCATTATTATTATAAAAACAGTAAACAATATCCTAAAGAACTTTTAACTCAAGTTAATAATTCTATAAAAGAAATAGAAGAGAAATTGAAATTTAAATTTGGAGGAAATGATTTTCCTTTGCTAGTTTCTGTTAGATCTGGAAGTAGAGCATCAATGCCTGGAATGATGGATACTGTTCTAAACTTAGGGCTAAATGATAAAACCGTCAAATCCCTAGCTGAGGCAAGTAATGATGAAAGGTTTGCATATGATAGTTACAGAAGGTTTATTCAGATGTATTCAGATATCGTATTGGGAGTCCCACATGAAGATTTTGAAGAATTACTAGAAGCAGAAAAACTTTCTAATGGTTTAATATTAGACACAGAATTAAAAACAGAGAACATGAGATCATTAGTCAATAAATATAAAGAACTAGTTAAAACTTCAACTAAAGAAGATTTTCCTCAAGACCCTAAATCTCAGCTATGGGGAGCAATATCTGCTGTTTTTGATAGTTGGAAGAATCAACGTGCAATAACTTATAGAAAATTAAATGACATACCAGAAGATTGGGGAACTGCAGTCAATGTACAAGCTATGGTCTTTGGTAATATGGGTAATGATTGTTGTACAGGCGTTGCATTTACGAGGAATCCTTCTACTGGAGTACGTGAGGTTTATGGGGAATATTTAATAAATGCTCAGGGGGAAGATGTAGTAGCTGGAATAAGAACTCCTGAAGCATTAAGTAAAAGTTCAGTTAATAATAGTGGTGCTGATCAAGATAATTCCATGGAAACAATAATGCCAAAACTCTATAAAGAATTAATTGATGTTTTTAAAAAACTAGAATCTCATTATCTTGATATGCAAGATGTAGAATTTACCATTCAGAAAAATAAGCTTTGGATATTGCAAACGCGAAATGGTAAAAGAACTACTAATGCGGCAATTAAAATAGCTGTTGATCTTGTAAATGAAAATGTGATTTCAAAAAAAGAGGCCTTAAAGAGGATTGATGCAAATACATTAGAACAACTTCTGCATCCTACACTTGACCCTAATGCAGAAAAAATAGTTTTGACTAAAGGTTTGCCTGCATCACCAGGAGCGGCTTCTGGAAAAATAGTTTTTAATGCAGATGAAGCAGAAACTCTTGCTAAGTCAGAAGAACAAGTAATTTTAGTAAGAACTGAGACTAGTCCTGAAGACATTCATGGAATGCATGCAGCTAGAGGTATATTGACTGGTAGAGGTGGTATGACTAGCCATGCAGCAGTGGTAGCAAGGGGAATGGGAAGACCGTGTGTTTCAGGAGCTTCTGAAATCTTTATTGATGAGACTAATAAAACATTAAAAATAAAAGATAAAGTGTTAACTTCTCATGAAGTAATTACAATTAATGGTTCAACTGGAGAAGTTATCTTAGGTAAGATATCAACAGTGGAGCCTGAATTATCAGATTATTTTAATATTATTATGGGGTGGGCCAACGAAGTTAAAATGCTGTCTATTAGAACTAATGCTGAAACTCCTGAAGATGTAAAAATAGCTAAAAGATTTGGAGCAGAAGGTATTGGACTTTGTAGAACTGAGCATATGTTTTTAGATAGCTCAAGAATAAATTTTATGAGAGAAATGATATTAGCTAATAATGAAAAAGCAAGAAAAAAAGCCTTATCAAAGCTCGAGCCTTACCAAAAGGAGGACTTTAAAGACATTTTTACGATAATGGAAGAATTACCAGTTACTATTAGATTGTTAGATCCTCCATTGCATGAATTTTTACCCAAACTTGATGATGATAATACTGAACTTTTAAATGTTGCCGGCATCTCTCAAGAAGAATTAAAAAATAGAGTAGAGCAATTACAGGAATTAAACCCAATGCTAGGACATAGGGGGGCTAGGTTAGGTATAACTTTTCCAGAGATTTATGAAATGCAAACAAAAGCAATACTAGAAGCAGGGCTTGAACTTTATAAGGAGAAAAAAATAAAGGTCAATATTGAAATAATGCTTCCGCTAATATTTTCTTCTAAAGAATTAAAAATTCTAAAACAAAATATTTTAAATGTATCTAAGTCTCTTTCAGAAAAAGAAAATCACTTTCCTAATTTTATAGTAGGAACTATGATAGAGTTACCCAGAGCAGCTCTATTAGCTGATGAAATTGCAGAACATGCAGATTTTTTTAGTTTTGGCACCAATGATTTAACGCAAACTGTTTTTGGTATTAGTAGAGATGATGCAGGAAGATTTCTTGAAACTTATATAGAAACAAATATTTTAGAAAATGATCCATTTGTATCTTTAGATTATTCAGGAGTAGGTGAATTAATAGAGATAGCAAAGATAAAATCTAGAAATACAAAAAAGTCTATAAAATTAGGAATATGTGGAGAACACGGAGGAGATCCTAAGTCTATTGATTTTTGTAATAAAATAGGATTAGATTATGTTTCGTGCTCACCTTATAGAATTCCTATAGCAAAGTTAGCGGCAGCTCAAGCAACCCTAAAAAGAACTGCTAAATGATTTGAATTCTAGTATGATATTTATCTAATGAAAATATATAATTAACTTCATAAAAATCTGATCTTAATAAAGCCAATCCGTAATTATCAACATGAGACTTCATAACTCCAACTTTCTGACTGTTTACTAATAATGTCTCATGAATTTTAGGAAAGTTTCCGTCAACTAGCTTTATAGTTTTCAGAATATATTTTATTTTTCCTCTATAGTTTTGTCTTGAAGTATTTTCTTGCCCTACATAGCATCCTTTTGTAAAAGAAACAGCATTCAAAGCATCAAAATTATAATTTAAAATAAAGCTTTTTTCTTTTTCTAAGTCAATTGAAGAGTCAGGTATAGAATTTTTGATTCTTTCCAAGTTTAAATCTTTATCTGATGAAGCAACTTTAAATTTTTCAGGTAGTTTATTTAAGTAGTCATTTAGAGACCAAACTCTTAAAAGAAAATTTTCTTTTCTAGGATCAAAAAATATAAAATCATTTCCTTCTTTTAAAATTTTTAATTTTTTAAGCCTGTCTAATATATTTTTTGGTGAATTCTTATATAAAATAAAGTAAGTATTAATTTTTTCTTCAATACTTATTTTAAAAGATTTTCTGAGGTCATATTTTTGTATGAATCTAATGATCTCTTCAATATCTTCTCTATTAACCTCTAAAAATAAAAAATTTTTATCTTTAATTATAATAAAGTCTGCCAAAAACTTTCCTTGAGAAGTAAGCATAGCACTGTATAAAACTTGATTATTTTCTAATAATTTAATATCGTTAGTTATTAGATTTTGAAAAAAGTCCTCAGGGCTTTTTCCCTCAATCTTAATTATTTTTGTTTTAAAATTCATAGTTAATTTTTGTGCGTATTATCTTTATAGACAACAGTACTGATCTTACTTCAACTTCTTTAAATTTAAAAGCACTTGATTCCATGCAAAAAATATTAATTAATTTCTCTAAAGAACTAAGTAATAAAAATCATAAAGTAATAATTTATAATAATACTAACCATAAAAAAATTGAAAAAGGTGTAGTTTGGAAAAATATCAGTGATTTAAACCATGATATTGCAGATATACTAATTTTAGTTCAAGATACTGATCTTTTAAAATATAAGATAAAAGCCAAAGTAAAATTTTTATTGCTTCACTATAAACCTCCTGAAGATCTTGATAAAGATATCCTTGTTAATTTAATAAAGCAAAAATTTTGTATACTATATAGCAATAATTATGTGATAAGCAGTCTGCCAGATAACTATAATTACATACCTAAACTGCAACTCAAAATAGGTGTAAGTAAAAATTATACAGAAGCTAAATTTAATAATTCAACTTATGCTAATGCATTCGTTACTACCCATCCTCTAAAAGGATTAGATTGGCTTATTGATCTATGGATAAGGTATGTACATACTAAAATTCCTTGGGCTGAACTACATATTTATTCTAAATTGTTAGAACAAAATAAACCTTCAAATAATATTAAAATACGAAATTTAAAATTAACCCTAGATTTAAATAAAAATTCTGGAATTTTTGTTAAATCACCATTACCTCAAAAAGAATTTATATCACAAATAGCAAAATATAAACTACATTTATGTCCTAGTTTGGACAATGACCTTCAGTATTTGAGTATTTTGGAGAGTCAAGCTTGTGGTATTCCTGTTATAGCTAGAGAAACAGGTTCAATTTATGACTGTATTTATAATAATGAAACTGGTTATATAGTTAGAGACAGGCTGAGTTTTTCAAGAAAAATTATTCAAGTATTGAATGATAATAAATTATTTTCTACTTTAAGAAATAACTCTAAGTTAAATAACCATGTTATTTCATGGAAAGATGCTGTAACTAACTTTGAAAGAAAGGTAAATGAAAATACTTTTTATAGGTAACTCAAGATTAGGCGATGCCATATTATCAACGCCTGTTATAAATTATTATAATAAAAAAAAAAATAATATTACTGTAATATGCAGTGCACTATCAAAAGAAATTTATTCTAGTTTTTCATCAGTGGATAAATTAATAGAACTTAAAAAAAAAAAAGGGGGCTTCATTGGATACAAGCTTACTTTCTTCTAGATTCTCTCAAATGGGATCTAGTTATTGATTTAAGAAACTCAATACTAAGTCGATTAGTAAGAAAAACTAAAGTTTTAAGATTCAATAGTAAAAATGTTAAGATTCATAAAGTAGATGATTATTGTAAACTTATTAATTTAAAAACTAGTAAAGCACCTCATATTCCAACTAATTTTTCTTATCAAAACTCTATTAAAGATTTAATAATAAAACAAAATATAAAAACACCTATTCTAGCAGTTGCTCCTATTACTAATTGGAAAAGAAAAGACTGGCCATTAAATAATTATATGGCTTTAATAAAAAAGCTTTTTAACGATGAGAAAAATTATTTTTCATCTGTTATTTTATTAGGTAGTAAAGAAGAAAAATATTTTTGTAATCAATTAAAGGATAGTCTAAATAATGCAAATATTTATAATTTAGCTGGGTCTTTAGAAATACTAGAAATTTTTGAGCTTTTAAAACTTTGCAAGTTTTTTATTGGAAATGACTCAGGCTTAACCCATTTGGCTGCTGCTTCTAAAACCAAAACCCTTGCTTTATTTGGTCCAAGTAAAGATGAAAATTACAGGCCGTGGGGTAAAAATAGTTATTTCATAAGGACTCCAGAATCTTACAGTCAGTTAGTTGATGTTGATGGATACAGTAGATTTGATAATAATTCTTTAATGAAAAGCTTATTAGTAAAAGATGTCTTAAAAGTTAGTATGAATATTATTTCTAAAAGAAACTAGTCATTATCCTGAATATTAATTTTTAAAATTTTCTTTTTTTCTGGTTTAATTTGTATGAGATCTATATTGAGTAATCCATTTTTAAAAAAAGCATTATTTACTTTAACGTTTTCTGCAAGTTGAAACTTTTTTTCAAAGGATCTATTAGCAATACCTTTATATAAATATTCATTATTATCATTGTAATCCTTATTAATGTTCTTAATAAATAAAACATTGTCTTCAAGCAAAATTTCAATCTCTTCTTTAGAGAAACCTGCCAATGCTAGTGTAATTCTGTATAGATTTTGATTTAATTTAAGAATATTATAAGGAGGGTAATTAGAGTGGGTTCTTTTAGATAATGAAGTTTGAAACATTTTATGAGCATCTTCAAAATCTATAGTAGCTAAAAAAAGTGAGCTTAAATCTAGGGGCATAAAATTTTAATTAAAAAAATCATAATAAAATTACAAGCTTATTTATAAATATTTTTTGCAGTAGGAAACTTTCCATTTAATACCTCTTGCTGATAATTTTTAACAGCTTTGTCGATGTCACTATAAAGGTTAGCATATTTTTTTACAAATTTTGGAGTAAAAGCATCAAATAAACCAAGCATATCGTCACTTACCAGAATTTGTCCATCACAATATTTTCCAGCGCCTATGCCAATTGTTGGAACTGAAACAGTCTTTGTTAAGAGTTTTCCTAGGCTTTCTTTAACAGCTTCCACTACCATAGAAAAAACGCCTGCAGCAGCAATGCTTTTTGCATCTTTAATAATTTTTTTTGTTTCAGAAGGAGAGTTCCCCTGAACTGAGAACCTTCCTTCAATGTTAATTCTTTGTGGCATAAGACCTATATGTCCCATTATTGGGATACCTCTTTCAACTAAAAATTTTATTGTTTCAGAAAATTCTATACCTCCTTCTAGCTTAATGGCATTAGCTCCTGTTTTTGATATTATTTCAGAAGAACATTCAAAGGCTTGTTCTTTAGAGCCTTCATATGTTCCAAAAGGAAGGTCAACTACAATTAAAGCTCTTCTAGTATTATTTACAACAGCTTTACCGTGCTCTATTAACATTTGTTTAGTTACAGATAGTGTATTTTTATGACCATACAAAGTCATTCCCATAGAATCCCCTACTAGAATAATATCCGCGTATTGATCAACTATTTTTGCAATTTGAGCACTATAACAAGTCAGTGATACTATTTTAGATTTATTTTTTTTTAAAAATATATCAGGTACTGTATATCTTTTAATTAATTTATCAGTCATCTTAACAATAACATAATAATAAAATAATTAAATAATAATTAAAATGTTTTTTTTTGATAATAATTTTTAATAATATTGACATTAATTCTCATTTGCAATAGGATTTCCACATGTATGTTTGCATTTGCAATAACTTGACTAGCAAGAAAATACAGAAAGCTGTATCTGATGGGATATCAGATACAAAGAATATTTACTCTTATTATAATTGTATCCCTAAATGTGGTAAATGTATCAGTTTTGTAGATGACATGTTGAGTAATAAATTCAAAATTTCTAGCAGAAATACTTAAATTTCTCTTATAAAATATTAAACAACTTTTTGTGATATTGTCTCAGAACTCTGTCATTTATTAAAATAAAGTTTTCAAGAAATGCTAAATAATTGTTTTTAAAATTTTTTTCATCTAAAACTTTATTGATAATATTAAAGTTATATGCTTCAGAAGAAGAAAATTTTCTTCCAGTTAAGATTGCTTCCTTTAACAAAAGGTTGCCAGGAAATTTTTTCAATAAAAAATCTAACTGATTAGAAGGTAATCTAATATTTAGCTTGGAGGCTGGAATTGAGAATAAGCAATTAGTATTTGCTAAACAGATGTCAGTATTCATTGCTAAAATAAATCCAGCTCCAATGCAATAAGATTTAATTATAGAAACCTTAACTAATTGTAATTTATTCAATATTTTGAGCAATTTATTTAGTTTGCTGTGATATATGTTTAAATTTTTTTCCTTTTTTAATGCTTTGACCTCGCTAAGGTCAGCTCCGGCACTAAATACACCATCTTGAAATCCTCTAAAAACTAAAATGTTATATTTTGTTGGTAAATTTTTATGAGTTAGTAATGCTATGATTTCATCCAACATTTTCAGGCTCAAAGCGTTATTTTTCATAGGGTTTTTTAGTTCAAGAGATAGAACTTTCTTCCCTAAAAGTGTAGATTTAATTATTTGCCCTGACATAATTAATTTAAGTATAAAAAAAAAAAAGTGTCTACTAAAATTTTAGTTTGACATAGTCAGATTCTAGGTGTAATTTTATCAACTTGTCAGTATATCTGACTGCTGTTTGAAAATTGAATATTAAAAAGGGATTTATAGGCGACGGTGGCAACTGCGACACGGCGCATATAAATCTTAACTAAAGCTTTAGTTAGCAATATGTGTCGGGTCAGCGATATAATTTAAATCAAACTT
>CAYTJO010000039.1:5086-9221 GCA_964438215.1 uncultured Rhodospirillaceae bacterium | reverse complement strand
AGCCTATTTTAATAGAAAGTGAAAGTAGTAAAATTGGAAATTTATTTTTACCCTCTGGCTTAGTAACAAGAATTGAAAATTCACCATGTATAGATATTTATACTAGTTTAAATGCAAGAATAGAATTTTTATTAAAAGATTATTCAAAGTTTATATTGAAAAAAAATAGTTTTAAGGAACTTTTTTTATATGCACAAATAAAATTAGGAAGCAAAGCAGTTAACAAATGGAAAAATAATTATTATAAAAAAAAATGGAAAAACCTTGCTTCTCAACTTATAAATGAATACTACGATCCTCTTTATAATTATAAAAAAAAAAAAAAGAAAAATAAAGTTTTAGAACAATATAAACTAGAAAATTTAAAAAGAAATTCAATAGCTAAATTTTGTTTTTATTTACATAAGAAATATTTTTAAAAAACTACTATTGTTAATTTAATATTTTAAGCAATATAATATTTTAATTTATAAATTGTATATGGAGGATTTATGTTTTTAAAAAAATATTTAAAGTGGATAAGTACATTCTTAGTTCTAACTGGCATATTGCTTACTAATCTTAATGTTTATCCTATTAACCTATTTTTTCATGGGATTGGAGTAGTAGGTTGGACGATTGCAGGGTTTATAACAAAAGATAAAGCTATTTTAACTAACTTTGGATTACAAATTCCATTATTTATGATAGGATTGACAAATTTAATGGTAAATAATTGATGCATTGTTTTAATTACATTAAGGTTAATATAATCTAGGTAGAATTGCCAACGTATAAAAATTATGGATAAAATACATCACATAGCAATTGAAGTTAAAAACATAAAAGAAAGTATTAGTTGGTATAAAAAAAATACCGACTGCGAAATTTCTTATGAAGACGATACTTGGGCTATGTTAAATTATGATAATATTAGTTTAGCTTTAGTTCTTCCTAATATGCATCCTCCTCATATAGCATTTGAAAAACTAAATGCTGAAGATTATGGTAAGTTGAAAGATCATAGAGATGGTACTTCATCTGTTTACATTAAAGATCCATCAAACAATGCTGTTGAAATTTTAAAAAAAAGTTAACTTTTATGAGTAAGTATTGTCTAGATTATAATGAGTTAATAGAAAGAGTTTGGTGTGATAAAACCGGCTTTAATGATATTTTTGCTACCGATAAACTTAATGAAAATAATGTAAAAAAAATATTAAAAAAAAAATTAAAAAGAAAATCTTATATAATTTAACGAAAAAGGGTTTCAAAAATTAAGTCAAATAAAAGTTTTTCTATTTAATTCAACCCTTTATAAAAATCTTTTAATTCAACTTCAGTTTGCAAACAACAACTGGTTAATGAGTATTTCTGACGTATTTTTATATCTAATCTTTTATCTTTACTAGATGGTTGCAAAAACATAACGCAATTTACTGGAATTACTCTAAAATTTCCTGAAATAAATGGGTTCCCTTGAATTACAATATCCTTTACAAATAAATCATCTAACTCATAAGTAAAGTAGATGCTCCCATCCAGACTTAGAACTAAACTTTGCTTGTCATTGTTGTTTTTATTTAATGTATCACCACCAAAAATATGAGATAGAATTAATTTAGTAGTAACCTGAGTGTTATTTCTTTTGATGTCATCATTAAATCTATCAGGCATAACACCAAAAGCATTATCAGTCGGAGCAAAAATAGTAGATCTAATTTTATTGTTAATTAAAGAAAGAAACAGAGGATTATTTTCGATTATGCTAATGAAAATATTATGATTGCCAGTATTTTCTAAATCCTTAATAAGATCTCTACTATATAAGTTTGAAGAAACAAAAGTAATAAAAAAAGTGGCTAAAATAAGTCTTAATAAATAAAAATTCATCACATTAGTTTGATTGCAGCTATAATCGCTATACTATATATCATAATCATAACTAGAATAGATGTTAAGTTGAAATGTTTTGTAAGAGTAGCTTTAGTCATTTGAGAAGCTTGGTAAAGCAAATCTGGCCAAGTATAAGAAACAAAGTCTCCTTGAGTGAAAATCACTTTTATAACTCCGTTTTCATCGACCACAGGCAATCGTCTAAATCTATCATTAGACATAGTTCTTAACCAATCTAAAACGTCATCATTTTCATTCCCCACACGTGGATTTGAAGTCATAATATCCTCTAAATTAGTTTTAGTAGCATCTATATTTTTATCAACTATCTTTTTAAGTACATCTCTTTCTGTACATATCCCTATAACTTTTTTTTTATTGTCAACTATAACTACCGAGCCATAGTTTTTTTCTGTCATAACACTAACGGCCTCAGATACTTTTTGAGTTTTTTCAAAAGTAATAGGCTTAGGTTTTGTATTGTATTCTGGCCTATCTTTAAGCTTGTATCCCCTAGTCATAAGCAACATCTCCTTAAATTATTAATAATCTTTATAGCTTTAATACTCATAAAAAGATGTTTTAGATCTATTTTATATAATTTTAAACTTATATAAAATACAAAAACTTAGAAAAATTCTCAAATTTTAAATATTTTGTTGGATATTATCAATTTTTTTTAATACTAATTTCATAAAATTATTGTAAATTAGTTTTATGCCTACTTTTGATATAGTAAATAAAATTAATATGGAGTCATTTAAAAATGCTATTGATGGTGTAAATAGAGAAATAGATAATAGATATGATTTCAAAGGAAGTATTTCAAAAATAATAGTGGAAAATGAAAATTTTTTTATTTTAGCAGACTCTGATATGAAAGTGCAGCAACTAAAAGAATTGCTATCTAAAAACCTAGTTAGAAAAGGAGTTGATGTAAAGTCAATAATCTTTGACAAAGCAGAAAAAGCTTCAGGAGGAAATATAAGGTTGCCT
The DNA here is from genome assembly GCA_964438215.1 of uncultured Rhodospirillaceae bacterium. GTDB lineage: Bacteria > Pseudomonadota > Alphaproteobacteria > TMED109 > TMED109 > JAYYAX01. The sequence continues at coordinate 6,350 of CAYTJO010000039.1, read as the reverse complement.
ATAATTTTAAACCAAGGAATAAGCAAGGAAAATGCTCAAAAAATTAATAAGTTTGTAAAAGAATTAAAACTAAAAATTCAAATTTCAATTCAAGGTGATCAGCTAAGAGTATCAGCTAAAAAAAGAGATGAGTTACAGAATACTATATCTAACTTAAAGAATCTTAAAATAGATATTCCTTTAAACTTTATAAACTTTAGGGAATAACTTGAACTAATTATTTTCTAATTCTATTAATAATCTAAGTTTATCATTTAATCCATCTAATTGCAGGCTGATAAAAATTAGCAGCAAAATTACTATGATATAAAACTTTTTTTGAGTAATGTTAATATTTAAATTTTTAAAAATATTCATAATTACTTATGACATAAAAAAATTAAATTTAAAATATATTTCTACTTGAATTTTTTTTTTTTATAACAATATCTTAGTTAGTTCGCCATAAAGGGAACTTTTATTAACTTGCTTAAATATAGGAGTATAAAATGACAAATTTGTTAGATTATTTTTTTAATGATTATAGTAAAAGCATTAATAATTACTATGACACAGCTGACAGGCATTATGACTTCAATACAAATTATAAGTTTTCTGAGTTAGAAAATAATAAATTTCTTATAGAAATTGCTTTGCCCGGGCATGATAAAAATAGTATTGAAATATCATCAACTACTAAATCATTAATAGTTAAAACTAAGGAAAAAAAAGAAGCCTTTCCTAAATACTACAAAGAGTTTTTGTTAGAAAAAAGCATTAAAGTATCCGATGCCAATATTAAAAATGGTTTGTTAAAAATTAGTTTAACTAAAACTATTCCAGATGAAGATAAGTCAAAATTAATAACAATAAACTAAAAATATTTCTTGCAAGGTATTTTCCTTGCAAGATTTTAATTGCTTTAATTAAAATTATAAAATAATTTTATTTTATGAATATTGCTATTATAGGATCTGGGCCTTCAGCATTTTATGCTGCTCAAGCATTATCTAATGATGAAAATAATAAGGTAGATATAATAGAAAGACTTTTTGCACCTTATGGATTAGTAAGATATGGAGTTGCTCCAGATCATCAAAAAACTAAAAATATAATAAAGTTATTTAATAGAGTGCTTGAAAAAAATAACGTTTGTTTTTTTGGAAATACTGAAATTTATAAAAATTTATCACTAGATTTTATATCTGATATATATGACGTTGTTATTTTAGCAACGGGTGCATCGGAAGATAAAATATTAAACATAAAAGGAGAAAATATTAAT
>CAYTJO010000039.1:2974-5035 GCA_964438215.1 uncultured Rhodospirillaceae bacterium | reverse complement strand
AGTTTGTTGGTTGGTATAATGATGACCCTAAGCATTGTGATTTAAATCCAAATCTTAATACAAAGAATGCTGTAATAATAGGAAATGGAAATGTTGCATTAGACTGTGCAAGAATCTTAGCTAAAGATAGTATAGAATTGCAAGGAAGTGATATTTCTAAAAAAACTATAGAAATACTGTCTAACTCTGAAATAAAAAATATTTATATACTTGGTAGAAGGGGACCCAAAGAAGCTAAATTTACAATTTCAGAATTGAGAGAATTTAATGAATTAAAAAACTTTTCTATAAAAGTTAATTTTCCTAGAGAACTAATCAAAGAATATATAAGCGACAAAAATATTGATACTAGAACAAAAAAAAACTTAGAACTCTTTGATCAATTTTATGATATAAAAAATAAAGAAAAAAATATTATATTTGATTTTTTTAAAAGCACTAAATAAATCAAAGGAAATCAATATGCCAAAGAAATTAAAATAGTAAATAATAGCCAACAAATTGATACAATAACGACTAATTTAATTATTAAAGCAATAGGATATAAGGGATCTAAAATTGATAGTCTAAAAATGGATGTGAGTAATAATTTCTTATTAAACAAAAATGGCTATATAAAGAAAAATATATATGCTACTGGATGGGCAGCAAATAACTCTGTTGGTGTCATAGGAACAAATAAAGCCCGGTCATTGGAAATTGTAAAAAAAATAATTTCAGAAATTGTTCCTAATAAGAAAAATTCTACAAAAATGCTAATAAAAAAACTTAAAGATGCAAATATTAAATATATCTCAAAGAATGATTGGAAAGTGCTGGATAAACTAGAAGAAGAAAAAGCAATGCCTAATTTTGTAAGAGAAAAATTTAAAACTAAAATAGATGTTTTTAATGCACTTAAAGAACATTAAAAGTTTATTTCTAAACTTCTAAAGACTCTTCTGTTATTATAAAAACCATTAGCTAATTCAATATTTATAGTTTTATTTCTATTGCTAATTTGCATAAAACCAAAATTGTTGGGAGTAACAACTTCTCCTATTGTGTATTCATCTTTTTCTAGAGAATTAAATGTTTTTTGATTTAAAGAACTTGACGTTACTTCATATATATACTCATTATATTTATAGAAACCTCCTATATGTCTGTCTCCAGAAAGTATAATTGTAATTTTTTTATTTCTATTTATTAAGTTTAAAAGCTTTTTTCTTTCATGAGGAAAATTGTACCATTTCTCCCACCCATGATCTTTTGGCAGCACTTGTATAGAAGACATAATTAATAAAACATCGTAGTCATCTTTAATTTCATTACCTAGCCATTTCCACTGTGCTTTACCTAAAATAGTTTTATCAAGGCTATTATCAGGAGTATATTTTTTATCTATATTCTTGTTTTTATTTTTTTTAAATTCATCTTTAAAATATCTTGTATCCAAGCCAAGAACCTTAACTTTAATTCTACTTCCAAAATTATAACTAAAATAAACCCCTTCTCTTACTCTTCTTTTATCGTTGGAATTAACATTAAAAAAATCTAAAAAAATTTTCTTCGACTGATCTTTATAAATCCAATTTTTGCTACCATCATTTTTTCCAAAATCATGATCATCCCAAATTGGCAAAATAATTGAATTTCTTCTTAATTTATAAAAATACTTATTCTTATTTAATTTAGAATAAGCATTTTTCAAATTTTTAGCTTGAGATGTATTAAAATCACCATAAACGTTATCACCTAATAAGATTAAATAGTTTGGGTTAAAAGAATTAATATACTCCCAATGTTTCATAGTCTTGTTCTGATTAGAGCATGATCCAAATATTATTCTTATATTTTCTTCAAAATCTTTTGTGAAGGTTAGTATTGATTTAAAAAATAATAAAATAATTAAAATTATTTTTAACATATGGCTATTAATACTAGTTATTAAAATAAAATTTCATTGTATTGGCAAATAATTTTGTAAATTTTTTCAAATTTATTCTACCAGTATTAACATTTCTAGGACTAGGGTGATATGATCCTATTATAATTTTATTATCAGGCATTTGATATCTT
>CAYTJO010000039.1:2295-2964 GCA_964438215.1 uncultured Rhodospirillaceae bacterium | reverse complement strand
TCTCCATGTATAAACTTTATCCCTTTAGGGTTGTATTCATAATTATTTTTATAAAATAATATGATACTATCAAAAGCTATTTTACCTAAAGCTATAATCACTTTTACTTTATCAAGCATTAACAACTCCTGTCGTAAATAATTAGAACAATTAAATAGTTCTTGTTTAGTTGGTTTATCTCCTGGAGGCACGCATTTTAAAGATAGTGTTAGATATGCATTATGAAGTTTTAAGTTATCATTCTTATTTATTGAGTAGTTTTGATTTGATAACCCTACCCTTCCTAAACATTCAAACAAAAAGTCGGATGATTTATCGCCTGTAAAGACCCTTCCCGTTCTATTTCCACCATGAGCTGCAGGAGCTAAGCCTATTATAATTAGTTTAGCATTATAGTCTCCAAAACCAGAAACAGGTTTTCCCCAATAAGTTTCTTTTATATACATTTTTCTTTTTTCTTTTGCAATTTTAGTTCTAAACTTAACAAGCCTGCTACAAGATTTACATTTTGCAATTTTAGCATTCAAAGCAATTAAACTTTTTTTATTATTTTTTTCCATTACTATTAATAGATATTATTAAATTAAAGAGGTCTATTATGAAATTTTTTGTTATAGGTAAAAGAAAAGAGAGTATTAAGCCAGAACAATTTGCAGAATATCTTGATTT
>CAYTJO010000039.1:522-2285 GCA_964438215.1 uncultured Rhodospirillaceae bacterium | reverse complement strand
TTTTAGAGATGAATTTATAAGAGAGCTTTACTCTATTAAAGGTGGCAAAGGAGCATGCATGGTTATAGAAGCTAATGATGAAAATGAAATAAGAGAAAAATTAGGTGCCCTACCCTTTGTAAAGAATAATTATCTAGATATTGATATTATTGAAGTTAAGCCTTACAGAGGATTTATGTAATTTATATGATGCTAGACTTTTCAACAAAGATATTAGTTACTAATAAAAAAAAATTTAAGTATGTTGAGAAAGGTGAAGGGGCGCTGGTCCTTCTAGTGCATGGATGGCCAGAAACTTGGGTGTCATGGAAACACCAAATAGATTTTATATCAGAATTAGGTTTTAAAGTTGTTGCTTTTAATAATAGAGGGTATGGTGGAAGTTATAGTCCTCAAGAAATAAACAAATACTCTTTAAAGTATTTTATGGAAGATATACTGGACATTATTTCTTTCTTTGAAAAAGATAGGGCTATTTTAATAGGACATGACTGGGGAGCTCCTATTTGCTGGACTACCGCAGCATACCATAAAGAAAAAGTGGCTGGGGTTGTTGGGTTAAGTGTTCCTCACACCAAAAGAGGCCAAGTATCAAGTATAAAACTTTGGAAAAATTTATACAAAAATATTTTTTTTTACCAAAATTATTTTCAGCAACTAGATATTCCGGAAGAAGAATTAGAAAAAGATATTTTAAGTTCATTACAGAAAATTTATTATTGGTGTTCCGCAGAAGGATATTTAAATAAAGTAAAAACTTCTAAAGACTTAAATAGTGGACTCTTAGATGGAATTCCTCTTCCCTTTAATAGATTAAAATGGTTAAGCAAGGATAATTTAAATTCTATGGTCAAAGATTTTCAAGAATCTGGATTTAGAGGATCTCTAAATAGATACAGAGCACAAGAAATTGATTGGATAGAATTAAAAGAGCTTGAAAACCTTTTAATTATTCCACCTAGTCTATTTATAGGAGGGGAATATGACCCAGTAAGAAAATTTATTAAAGATTATGATGCATACAAGTACGCAGGAAAATTCTGCAAAAACTTTAAGGGATGCCATATAATTGATAAGTCTGGGCATTGGATACAACAAGAGAATTTTAGGCATGTAAATAGTATTATTGAAAAATTTCTAGCTGATTTAAAAAATCAATCTAAAAAAAAATGCATTCTATCTTGACCAAAAAATAATTTTCCATCAACTAAAAATGAAGGGGCTCCGAATATGCCAAGCTCTACTGCTTTAGCAGTTACGTTTTTTAATTCATCTTTAATATCTTGATCCTCTGCGGCTGATAAAAATTCATCGCTATTAAATCCATTATTTTTTAATGTTGTAATAATATTTTTTGGATCAGATAAATTTATATTACTAGCCCACATTGCTGTAAACATTGCTTCGTTATACTTTTCCAGAATATTTTGTTTTTTTGCATATATAGCTCCTCTCATTAAATATAAAGTGTTAACCGGAAAGGCATCATTCACTGTAAATTCAACTTGATACTTATCTGCATACATTTTTATATCATTGAGCATCCATTTTGCTTTAGGTATAACTAGTCCAGGAGGCTTATTATCAGTTGCTTTAAAAATACCTCCCAACAAGACAGGGAAATAAGAGACATTATATAATTCAGAGTCAAGATTTTTCAATTGAGTCCAAGCTAAATAAGCTGTTGGACTACCGTAGTCATAATAAAAATCTATACTTTTCATAATAATTATATTTATATATCATTATGAAAAAAAAATTGC
>CAYTJO010000039.1:0-512 GCA_964438215.1 uncultured Rhodospirillaceae bacterium | reverse complement strand
ATTCCACCATGATTAAGATGTATTGCACTGTTTGTTAAATTTGCAGATAAACCCATAAACATAAATGCTGATAATGCAAACAACACCATTTTAATAGGGATATCTTTGTAACTCTCTTTATCCCAAGAAGAATAAAAAATAGCAAATACCAAAGGGCTACAAACCTTACAGAACTATAGAAGGGAAATTTGCTTCTCATATAGGACCATATTTTATAAAAAATAAATTTCCAAATACAATTTTTGGAACTTATATTAAAAATTACCATTCAAATTTAAACGAGGTAGCTCATGGAGGTTTTTTAATGTCTTATGCAGATTCTGTAGGAGGATTTTTTGCTTATAATACTGTTAAAAAATCTATAGTTACAATTAGTTTAAATTCTAGCTTTATTAGGCATGTCCCATTAGGATGTTGGCTAGAAGCCAAAGGTAATGTAAAAAAATATGGTAGAAGATTAGTATTTGTAAATATAGATATGTATATTAAAAAAAAATTATTCTTTTTCTCAT
>CAYTJO010000038.1:1527-9287 GCA_964438215.1 uncultured Rhodospirillaceae bacterium | reverse complement strand
GATTATGGGTATTTTGCAATTAGATTCAGGTAATATAGAATTTAATGAAAATAATTTATCTAATTACAATACTAGTTCTTTAAGCTCCTTTGGTATTGGTTATATGCCTGAGGACAGAAGATTAATCCCAAACCTATCTGTAAAAGAAAATATATTATTGCCTCTATGGTGTAATAATATTAGTAATGAGAATGATGAATTGGAAAAAATTTTGAATTTTATACCTGAGATAAAAGCTTTTCTAAAAAGTGATGCATATCAACTTTCAGGAGGTCAACAAAAACTAGTAGCATTAGCTAGAGCTATGATTGTAGGAACCAATCTCTTGCTCTTAGATGAACCTTTTGAAGGAGTAGCGCCAGCATTGGCTGAAAGACTTGTAGAATTAATTGTTGGATTAAATAAATTACAGTTGATTGCTATGATAACTGAGTCTGATGAAACATATTCAAAAATTATTAATGCAGATATAGTTAATTTAGAAAGAGGAAGGATAGTTTCTTAAAAACCTTTTTTAAGAATTTTAGCTATATCTAATGCAAAATAGGTAATTATTGCATCTGCTCCAGCACGTTTAAAACAACAAGCAGTTTCAAGTAGAATATCTTCTTCATTGAATGTTCCTGCAAGTATAGCATTTTTCAGCATAGAATATTCTCCAGAAACTTGGTAGCTAAAGGTAGGATGCTTGAATGTTTTTTTTACCTCTTTCAATACATCTAAATACATTATGCCTGGTTTTACTAAAAGTATATCTGCTCCTTCTTTTATATCCATAGAAGCTTCTTTTAGTGCTTCGTTTATATTGCAAAAATCCATCTGATACGATTTTTTTTTATCTGCTCCAAGATTAGATGAAGCAGATATGGCCTCCCTGAAAGGAGCATACATAGAAGAAGAATATTTAACTGCATAAGACATTATTAGTGTTTCCTGCTTATCGTTTTGATCTAGAAAGTTTCTTATTTTTTTAATCCTTCCATCCATCATATCGGATGGTGCAACTATATCACATCCAGCTTGCGAATTAATTAATGCTTGCTCACATAATAAATCTACAGTTTTATCATTTATTATTTTACCATTTTCAACTAATCCATCATGTCCAGAGGTTGTATATGGATCTAATGCAACGTCACTAATCACTCCAAGTGATGAACTGTTCATTTTTATTTTTTCTACAAGTCTACAGATTATATTATTAACTTTAACAGCTTCGCTCCCATTTTCATCTTTCAACTCTTTTGGTACTTCTGGAAATAATGCTACAGCGTTGATACCTAACTCTTTAGCTTTTAGAGATAAATCTAATGCCTCTTCTATATTATATCTGAATATACCAGGCATTGATTTAATTTCACTAGACTTTGTTTCGTAAGTAACAAAAATTGGATAAATTAAATCATTAACAAGTATTCTTGTTTCCTGAACTAAATTTCTTATCCATTTATTACTTCTTAATCTCCTAGGTCTGTGTAAAGGAAAGTTTGATAAATAATTATTCATAGAGTATAAATTATAATATTTTAAAATTTTAGTCTAAAGAATAATGCTACTTGATAAATATAAAGGTTTAAATGAGGATCAGCGAGCAATAATTGAATCTGCTAGTCAATTTGCAGCTGAAAATATTGCTCCAAATTCTTTAAAATGGGATAAAGAAAGTTTTTTTCCAAAAAACATGTTTAAAAAAGCTGGTGATATAGGATTAGCTGGTATTTATGTTTCTGAAGAAGATGGTGGATTAGGGCTAAGTAGGCTAGATGCTTCACTTATTTTTGAAGAGTTAGCATACGCCTGCCCATCAACCTCAGCATTTTTAACAATTCATAACATGGCAGCATGGATGCTTAGCAACTTTGGTAATCAAGAAATAAAAGAAAAATATTTATCAAAAATAATTAATATGGATTTTATAGCTTCATATTGTTTAACAGAGGCAGGATCTGGCTCTGATGCTGTAGGCATGAAAACTAAAGCTAAACATTACAAAAATAATACTTCATATGAGATAAATGGTTCAAAATCATTTATTTCAGGTGCAGGAGAATCTGATGTTTATTTTGTAATGATGAAAACTGAAGAAAATTTTAAAGAGGGTATTTCTTGTGTAATAGTTGAAAAAGAATCTGAAGGATTAAGTTTTGGGAAAAATGAGGATAAAATGGGTTGGAAGAATCAACCAACTAGAACTATTTCATTTGATAACTGTATTACACCAATATCAAATTTAGTTGGTAAAGAAGGTGATGGTTTTAAAATTGCAATGCAAGGATTGGATGGTGGGAGAATAAATATTGCATCTTGTTCACTTGGTGCAGCTAGATTCTGTATAGATAGGAGTATTAGCTATGTCAATGAGAGAAAGCAGTTTGGTAAACTGCTTAAAGAATTTCAAAATATACAATTTAAAATAGCTGATATGATTACTGATTATCAAGCGGCAAGATTAATGGTTCATAGATCAGCGGTATCTCTAGAAAATAAAGAAAAAGATTCTACAATAAATTCTGCAATGGCTAAAAGATTTGCAACTGATGCTTGTTTTAAAATTTGTAATGAAGCTTTACAAATTCATGGAGGTTATGGTTACTTATCTGATTTTGGAATTGAAAAAATGGTTAGGGACTGTAGAGTTCATCAAATCTTAGAGGGAACAAATGAGATTATGAGATTAATTATTTCTAGAAAAGTATTAGGACGAAATGAAAATGAGTGATGTAAATATAAAAAAACTAAATTCTACAATACTGATTATTCTTAATAGAGAAAAAGTTCTTAATGCATTAAATTTAAATATGGTAAGAGAAATTTTAAAAGATATTTATAAATGGAATAATGACGAGAATATTTCAGGTGTAATAATAAAAGGTTCAGGAGAAAAATCTTTTTGTGCTGGAGGTGACATAGTTAGTGTTTATCACTCTAAAAATCAACCTCATAACAACCTATCAGACAATTTTTTTCGTGAAGAATATACTTTAAATTTGGCAATTGCTGAATTCTCCAAACCTTGGATTTCTATATTAAATGGTATCGCAATGGGAGGTGGTTTAGGCCTCTCAGTTCATGGAAGCCACAGAATTGTTAATGATAGAACTATAACGGCAATGCCTGAAACTGCTATCTTTTTATTTCCAGATGTAGGAGGGGGATATTTTTTATCTAGAATGCAATCAATAGGATTGTATTTGGCTTTAACGGGGAGAGTTATGGATGGTTTAGACTCTTTGTATGTTAGATTAGGAACTCATTACATAGACAACAATAAGATAGAAAGTTTATTAGAAGAAATAATAAATAAAGATAAATATGATAAGGAGTTTGTAGATAATTTATTTGATCAAAACGCAAAAATTTTAGGTGAAGAAAAATCACCTCTAGAAAAAGAATTAGAATATATAAAAAAACATTTTAGTAAAGAAAGTTTGGTAGATATATTTAATTCTTTAGAGAATGATAATACTGAATGGGCAAAAAATACACTAAAAGTATTATCAAAAAAATCTCCTACTAGTATGAGTGTTACTGCCAAGCAATTATCAGAAGCTAAAAAACTTAACCTTAAAGATTGTCTTAATATGGAATTTAGAATTTGCCAAGCCATGATGGCAAAACATGATTTTTATGAGGGTATTAGAGCAAATTTAGTTGATAAAGATAGAAGTCCTAAGTGGAATCCTAATAATATTTTAGAAGTTAAAGATAGCTTAATTAATGAACATTTTAATGATTTAGGAAAAAAGGACTTATTTAGAAATGAATAGTATATCATTTATCGGTTTAGGCAACATGGGAAAACCTATGGCATTAAATTTAATAAAAAAAAACTATAATCTAAAGATATATGATATTAATTCAATTCTTTATAAACCTTTTAAAAAAACTAATGCATTAGTAGCAAATACCATGGATAAACTTACAGAAGATAGTAATGTGTTGCCTGATGGTAAAACCTTATATAATCTAATTTTAGGAAAGAATGGTCTTATAAATAGTATTAAAAAAAACTCTATTTTTATTGACTGCTCCTCCTCAGATTATGGTGTTACCATTGAAGTATCAAAAGCATTAAATAAAAAAGATGTTAAATTTCTAGACGCTCCTGTCTCGGGAGGAGTCTCTGGTGCAAAAAATGGTTCTTTAACTATAATGGTTGGAGGTAATAAAAATGCCTTTAATAAATCAAAAAAAATACTCAAATGTTTTGGAAATAACATAATTCATATAGGTAATAGTGGGTCAGGACAGATAGTAAAAGCTTGTAATAATATGATGTTAGGTATAAATATGATAGGATTATGTGAAGCATTTTTGCTAGCAAATAAATTTGGTATTGATCAAAAAAAATTTTATGATATTTGTGTAACTTCTACTAGTTCTTCATGGGCAATGCAAAATCATTTACCTGTTGCGGGAATAGTAAAAACTTCTGCCGCTAATAATAAATTTAAACCAGGTTATGCAGCTAAGCTTATTTTAAAAGATTTAAAAATATCACAAGAAATGGCAAAAAAAGCAAAATTAAATACTACAATGGGAAAAAAAGCTCTAGAGCTTTATAAAATATTTTGTAATCAAGATAAAAATAATCTTGATTATGCTGCGATAATAAAAATTTTGAATAAATATTAACTATATTATTTAAAGGCTTGTATTCCTGTTTGACTTCTACCTAATATTAATGCATGAATATCATGAGTTCCTTCGTATGTATTAACTGCTTCTAAATTCATCATATGTCTTACAACATGGTATTCATCAGAAACACCATTTCCTCCATGCATATCTCTGGAATTTCTAGCTATTTCTAATGCCTTTCCAACATTATTTCTTTTTAGAATGGAAATCATTTCATTGTTAGCTTTCCCTTCATCTTTTAACCTTCCTACTCGTAATGTTGCTTGTAAAGCAATTGCAATTTCAGACTGCATATCAGCTAATTTTTTTTGTATTAATTGATTAGCAGCTAAGGGTTTACCAAACTGCCTTCGATTTAACACATATTCTAAGGTTTTTAACCAACAAAACTCTGCTGCTCCCAACACTCCCCAAGATATTCCATATCTAGCGGATGTGAGACAAGTCATAGGAGCTTTTAGTCCTTTTGCTTTTTCTAGCAAATTAGTATCAGGAACAAAAACATTATCTAGCATTATCATACCAGTAGGAGATGCACGTAAAGAAAACTTGCCTTCAATCTTTGGAGTTTTAATACTTTTAGTTTCTTTTCTCTCTATAATAAATCCTCTAATAATATTATCTTCATCTTTTGCCCAAATTAGAAATAAGTCTGCAATAGGACTATTTGAAATCCAGTTTTTAGATCCATTAATAATATATCCTCCATTTACTTTTTTGGCTTTTGTTTGCATAGAAGATGGGTCTGAACCATGGTCGGGTTCTGTTAATCCAAAACATCCAATTAAATTTCCCTTAGCAAGTTCTGGCAACCACTTTTGTTTTTGATTTTCATTTCCATAATCAAAAATCGGTTGCATGACTAAGCTTGATTGAACACTAAAACTAGATCTATAAGAAGAGTCTATTGCCTCTATTTCTCTTGCAATTAATCCATATGCAACAGAAGATACTCCTGCACAGCTATATCCTTGTATTTGAGCTCCCAATAAACCAAGTTTCCCAAGCTTTTTAAATAAATTTATGTCATACTCTTCGTGCCTATTTTGTTTAATTATTTTTGGAAGTAGTTCTTTTAAAGCAAAAGACTTAGTTGAATTTCTAATTTGTATTTCTTCCTCAGTAAGTTGCTCTTCTAATCTAAATGGGTCTATATAATTAAATTTTTTTTCAGTTTTGGTAAATATTTTATTTTTTTTTAGCATAATATATAAATTAGTTATTTTTTTTAATATGAAAGCTATCAGCTATAGTTAAAATCTGCAATAATCTATTATAATTTAAAGTAGTAATTTTAGTAAAGTACCAGATATTTTTTTCAAATTGTAAACGCATTAATAAATAGTTATTAAAAAAACCAAAAGGTACAGTACAATTAAGTTCATAAAACTTTCCAGTTTTATTATACTGAACATTTATTTTTCTGCAAAAAACTAAAGGGTTTAAAGCAAGTTGCTCTATTGTGTCATCTATGAAGATTGGTAAATGTTTAAATTGATCAAAAATAGGGTCTGATAGAGGACTATCTTCGCTTCTAAGCAATCTTTCTGTTTCCGCCACATTGCCTAATTCATCATAGATTTTATCTTTTAGCCATTTTGAAGGATACCTTATATGAGATTTTACTGAACTCAATTCTAAACTAGAGTATTTTGAAAATACACCTCCAATAGGAGATATCTTACTTATACCTTTTAAATTAGTTTCATGTGAGTAAATAAGAGGACCTTCTATAAAATTATCCGGAATATGAAATACTTGAGATAAAGCATTGTTTTTAATAATTAAAAAAAATAAAAAATATAATAAAACTAAATTGGTTTTACTTATTAAATGACACGGCTTTTCCATCAGGGTTTCCTAAAATTTTTTTATTCATCATTTTTATTTTACCATTTATTATAGTAGCAAAAATATCTCCTTTTATATTCATACCGTCAAAGGGAGTCCATCCACATTTATAGGCCATATCTTTATTTTTTATAATGTAGGTTTTATTTAAATCTATTATGGTGATATCCGCATCGAAACCTTTTTTTAGCTGGCCCTTTTGTTTAATTTTATAAATTTTTGCTGGATTATAAGCTAGTAATTCTATTACCTTTTCTAAGGTTATTTTTCCTTTATTTACGTGATGTAACATTATGTGTAAAGTAGTTTGCACTCCAGGTAATCCAGATGGAGATTTAGGCCAATTTAGATTCTTTTCTTTTATTGTATGAGGTGCATGATCTGATCCTATAACATTTACTACACCTTCATTTATTCCTTCCCATAAACCATTTTGATGGATTTTATTTCTAATGGGAGGGTTCATTTGGGACAAGGTACCTATTTTTTTATAACAGTTTGGTGAAAATAAGGTCAAGTGTTGAGGCGTTACTTCACCCGTAATATTTTTATTTGTTTTTTTCAATAAATCTATCTCATCTTTAGTAGATATATGCAATATATGAGCTTTAGTTTTATACTTTTTTGCATATTTCAAAACTCTTTTTGTGGACAATATGGCTGATTCTTTATCTCTCCATACTTCGTGCTGACTAACACCTTTTTTTTTATCAATATTAGCAAACCTTTTTTTAAGTCTTTCTTCATCTTCAGAGTGTATTGCAACTCTCCTTTTACAAATCTTTAGAGCTTTTTCTATATCTTTTTCTTCAGATAGCAACAAACTTCCTGTTGAAGAACCCATAAAAATTTTTATTCCTGCACATCCCCTAAGCTTTTCAAGTTTTGCTAATTTACTAAGATTATCTTTGCAAGCTCCTATAAAAAAAGAATAGTTAACCCAGCTTGACTTTTTTGCAATTTTAAGCTTTTTCTCTATTTCTTTTTTATTTATTGTTGCAGGAGAGGTGTTTGGCATCTCAAATATTGTTGTAACTCCTCCTAATAGTGCTGAGTTAGTCCCAGAGTATATATCCTCCTTATGAGATAGACCTGGTTCTCTGAAATGTACCTGAGTATCTATAATACCAGGTAATATGTGTTTATTTTCGCAATTTATAATTTGAGAACATTCTACCGGATTAATTTTACCTATCTTTAAAATTTTATTATTTTTAATACCAATTGAGGATTTCCTCATATTAGTATGAGAACAAACTATCCCATTA
>CAYTJO010000038.1:401-1517 GCA_964438215.1 uncultured Rhodospirillaceae bacterium | reverse complement strand
AGAAGACATATACTATATTTTTTCATCATAAAATTGTGTTATTTTATTTAAATGTAAACTATCATTAAATAATAATCATTATAAATAATAAGCTTTGGAAAAGAGTAAAGAATATATTTTAACTAAAACAGTTGCAATGCCTGCTGATACTAATACTAATGGAGATATTTTTGGTGGGTGGTTGCTTAGTCAAATGGACGTGGCTGGAGGTATTTTAGCTAGAAAGTTAGCTAAAGGTAGAGTGGCAACTGTTGCAATAGAGGGAATGACGTTTTTATTACCTGTTAAAGTAGGCGATACGGTATCATGCTATGGGAAAGTAGATAAAATAGGAAAAACTTCAATTTCAATTCTTTTGAGGGTCACCACAGAAAGTTGGAAAAATAGTAATCTAAAGGAAGTAACAAACGGTAAGTTTATATATGTGGCAATTGACTCTGAAGGTAAACCAAGAGAATTGCCACATTAATAACTAATAAATTAATTAAACGCTATAATACATATCAAATTCCACAGGATGTGTAGAATTATTTAACCTGCTTACTTCTTCTCTTTTCAATTCTATATAACCTTCAATTTGATCGTCTGTAAAAACACCACCTTCAGTTAAAAACTCCTTATCCTTTTGCAAAGAATCAAGAGCATTTTCTAATGAAGTAGCTACTGTATTTAGATTTTTTAATTGCTCTTCTGAAGCTTCATATAAATCAAAATCAATAGCATCACCTGGGTGTATTTTATTTTTAATACCATCTAATCCAGCCATTAACATCGCAGAAAAGGCTAAATACGGATTGGAAGCACAATCAGGAAATCTGACCTCAACCCTCTTTGCTTTATCACCTTCTCCGTAAGGTATTCTAATAGAAGCGGATCTATTTCTTGCAGAATAGGCCAAGATAGTTGGAGCTTCAAATCCAGGTACTAATCTTTTGTAGCTATTAGTAGTAGAGTTAGTGAATGCATTAATAGCCTTAGCATGTTTTATTATTCCTCCTATATAAAATAAGCAATTCTCAGATAATCCACTGTATTCATTTCCAGCAAATAAAGGAGAGTTTCCTTTCAATAAAGACTGATGGCAATGCATACCAGAACCATTATCATCAATAACGG
>CAYTJO010000038.1:0-391 GCA_964438215.1 uncultured Rhodospirillaceae bacterium | reverse complement strand
CCATTTGAAGACCCATTTCCATCATTGTTCCAACCATTTCAGCTCTCATATCAGACATAGAGTCTACAGGTGGAACAGGGAAGTATCCTCCTTTTATTGAAGGTCTATGTCCTATATTTCCTCCATCAAAAGAGTTTCCAGAGTTATAGGGGCCTTCGTCAGAGTCTATTTGATAAAATGTATCATTCATAGAAACATTCCATTTTAAATCATCATATTCAAAAAATTCTGCTTCTGGCCCAAAATATGATGTATCAGCAATGCCAGTTTTTTTTAAGTATTCAGTTGCTCTTACAGCCGTTGAACGCGGACATCTTGAATACATTTCTCCTGTAGATGGTTCTACTACATTACAAAAAATTATAAGCTGTGGCTGAGCTGTAAATGGATC
>CAYTJO010000037.1:0-9300 GCA_964438215.1 uncultured Rhodospirillaceae bacterium | reverse complement strand
ATCATTTATTAGTATAACTAAAGGTTTAGAAAAAATCATTTCTACAAAAAAAAACAATATATCCATACTAGCACTTATTAAGCCGCAATTTGAATTATCAAAAGATATGATTGGTAAAAGAGGGGTTGTTGCAAATAGTTCTTTTAGAAAGGCTGCAGTAGTTAAAGTTAGTGATTGGTTTAACCAAAATGGATGGAAAAAAAAGAATATAGTAGAAAGTCCTATAACTGGAGTAGCGGGAAATAGAGAGTATTTTATTTATTGTGTAAAATAATACTCTTTGTTTGGTTGCATATTGGTTCCTGATGCTATCCTGTTTGTCATATTAAAAAATGCACAGACTTCAATAATTTCTAAGATATGATGTTCAGTAAATTTTGCTTTCCTAAGTTTATTTCTATCAGTTTCATCTATTAAATGACTAGAGATTGTTAACTTGTTTGCAAAGTTTAACATTATTTTATGTTTTTTACTTAAGCCAGCGGTCTTATAATCAATAAGTATTTTCTTAGAAAGTATTGTATCATTCAGTAATTTACCTAAGTTATAGGAATGAGAAACACAACAATATAAACATCTATTAAGTGAAGAAACTACAACAGCAATCATTTCTTTTTCTACTTTTTTTAAAAAATTTTCTTCTTGCATTAATCTATTATAAAAAGTATTAAAGGCATCAAATCTTTTTTTATTGATAGTATTGGTTTTAAGAATATTTGGAACTATTCCTAGTTTTTTTTCGCAAATAAGAAGGTATTCTTTTATTTCTTTATTTGCTTTATTAATATTTACAGGAATTTTTAAAGACCACAATTTTTCTGTTTTCTTTTTTTTCATATCAGTTGTTCTCTTTATTTTTATTGAAAGCATAATTTCTTAACAAGTGATCTGCAAGAACTAATGCAACCATTGCTTCAGCTACTGGAACACATCTAATCCCTACACAAGGATCATGCCTTCCTTTAGTTCTTATTTTTGTGTTAGTGTGATTTGTTGTAATAGTTTTTTGGTATTTTAGAATAGATGAGGTAGGTTTGACAGCTATTCTGCAAACTAAGTCCTGGCCAGAAGATATACCTCCTAATAAACCTCCTGAGTTATTAGATAAAAAGTTTACTTTTCCAGCTTTATTTGCAACCATCTCGTCTGAGTTTTGTTCTCCTGACATTGCAACAACATTAAATCCTGCACCTATTTCAACTCCTTTAACAGCATTAATTCCCATAAGGGCTGATGCAAGCTCAGCATCTAACTTTCCATAAATGGGTTCTCCTAAACCAATTGGCATACCTTTAACATTAACCTCAACTAGTGCACCACAAGAGCTACCTGATTTTCTAATTTTTGTCAGGTAGTTTTTCCATCCTTCTACAACTTTAGGATCAGGACAGAAAAAATCATTTTTAGTTATAAAATCATTATTCCATCTTTTTTTATTTATTTTTTTTGTACCTATTTGAATAACTGCTCCTTTTATATATATTTTAGATCCAAGAATTAGTCTTGCTATAGCTCCTGCTGCTACTCGCATGGCGGTTTCTCTTGCACTTGATCTACCACCTCCTCTGTAATCTCTTAAACCATATTTTTTAAAATAGGTGTAGTCTGCATGCGCTGGTCTAAATTTATCCTTAATATCATCATAGTCTTTTCCTCTTGTGTCTATGTTTTTGATAACTAAGCTAATAGGAGTGCCAGTTGACTTTCCTTCAAAAATTCCTGATACGATTTTAATTTTATCTTTTTCATTTCTTTGCGTTACAAACTTAGACTTTCCTGGTCTTCTTTCATTTAAAAATTTTTGGATATATGATTCTCTAATCTCTATATTTGGAGGTACTCCATCTAAAACTGCCCCTATTTCATTTCCATGGCTTTCACCCCATGTTGTTAGACTCAAAATTTTTCCAAAGGTATTACTAGACATTTAAACTTTACTTATGTCTGGAGCATTTACATTCTTCATACCAATTACATTGTAGCCGGCATCCACATGCAAAACTTCACCTGTAGTACCACTGCTTAAATCAGATAACAGGTAAACTCCAGCTCCTCCCACATCATTTATAGTGATATTCCTTTCCAGTGGAGAGTTGTATTCATTCCATTTTAAAATATAACGAAAATCAGAAATCCCAGAAGATGCTAAAGTTCTAACAGGGCCAGCCGAGATTGCATTAACTCTCATATTCTTCTTTCCTAAATCAACTGCTAAATACTTAACACTAGTTTCTAGTGCAGACTTAGCTATTCCCATAACATTATAATGAGGTATTACTTTTTCAGCTCCATAGTAGGATAGGGTTAATAAACTAGCTTTATCATTTAGATAAGGTAAAGCGTTTTTAATAAGTGATGTAAAAGAATAGCAAGAAATCTCCATAGTTTTAAGAAAGTTTTCTCTAGAGGTTTCAACATAGTCACCATTTAGTTCTTCCTTATCTGAAAATGCTACTGCATGAACTAAAAAATCTAATTTTCCAAATTCATCTGATATTTTTTTAAAAAATGAAGGAGATCCTTGATAATCTTGGACATCAAATTCATAAGTGAAATTTGAATTAACTTTTTGGGCTAGAGGAATAATTCTTTTTTTCAAAGCTTCATTTTGATAAGTAAATGCTATAGATCCCCCACTTTGAAATACACTATTAGCTATACCCCAAGCTAAAGATCTTTCATTTGCAACTCCAACTATTAAGCCTTTTTTGTTATTTAGTAAATTGTTAATCATACAGTTCTTTATTAAATTAAACTTTGACTATACATATTTTTTATCATTTTTTACAATACAAATATAGTTATTATTTTTATAATATTAATATGATAAAGGCTATATTTTTTGATATTTTTGGAACCTTAGTTGATTGGAGGACTTCTTTAATTGATGAAATTAAAAAAAATAAAGTTATTAAGGAAAAAGATATACGTATAGAAGAATTAGTAATAAATTGGAGGCTTGAATATCAACCCATTTTGAATAAAGTAAATAATGAAAAAATTCCTTGGATGTTGCTGGATGATTTACATCTTATTTCATTAAGTAAAGTTTTAAAAAAAATGAGAATCCATTATTTAAGTGAAAATAATAAGCAAGAGTTAGTATATCTTTGGCACAAACTAAATCCTTGGAAAGATGTAACAAAAAGTTTAATTTTTCTAAATAAAGACTTTGTTACTAGCAGCTTATCAAATGGAAATATTGAATTACAAAAAAATTTAGTAAAATATGCAAATTTAGAATTTGACTTTTTAATTTCTGCAGAGAGTTTTAAAAAATATAAACCAGATTTATCGGTGTATTTGAGAGCGGCAACTAGTATTGGCTTTAAACCAAAAGAATGTGCATTAGTGGCCTCACACAAAAATGATTTAATGGCAGCATCTAAGGTAGGTTTTTTTACTGTTTTTATAAAAAGAGATAAAGAATATGGTAGTTTTTCACATAAATTTACTAAAACTCTATTTTCTCCTAATATTAGTATAAAAACATTATATGAGTTAGAAGCACAAATGAAAAAGATTTAAAATAGTAATTATTTTGTCTGAAATTTGAGTAGATTTAGTGGTATAATAAACTTAATGTTTCAGCTATTAGTGCCGGTTTTTCAGTGTTCTTTATTTCAATAATTACTTTGCTAGTAAGTAATATACCCCCTTTATAGTTTTTGGCGTCTTGCACAGAAATATTTGCTCTTATATAACTATTACAAATTACAGGAGATATAAATCTTATTTTTTCTGTACCATAATTTAAAATCAATTTAAGGTTTTTACATTCCCAAATTTCATAAACAAATTTTGGTATTAAAGACAAAGAGTAATATCCATGTGCTATTGTTGTTTTAAAAGGACTATCTTTCTGAGTCTTGTTTTCATTAACATGAATCCACTGGAAATCTTCAGTCGCTGATGCAAAATTATTTATTTCTTTTTGGGTTACTAGTTTCCATTCACTGGCACCCAATGTTTCTCCTACAATATTTATAAATTCTTCAGGATTATCTATAATTTTTTTATTCACAGAATAAGGTTAACATTTAAAAAAAAAAATGCTATTCAATAAGAATGGAAGATAAAAATAGTTTAGTATATAGAGTTACTAGAAAAGGAGAAACAGAACCTCCATTTTCGGGGAAATATAATGATTTTAAAAAAGAGGGATTATACTTATGTGTTAATTGTAATTCAGCTTTGTTTTCCTATAAACAAAAATTTGAATCAGGATCCGGATGGCCTTCATTTTATGATTTGGTAGATAAAAATTTAGTAAAAGAAATAGAAGACAATAGTTATGGTATGAAAAGGATTGAAGTAAAATGTAGCAAATGTAATTCTCACTTAGGACATGTGTTTGCTGATGGTCCTAAGCCTACTGGGTTAAGATATTGTATTAATTCAGTATCTTTGAAATTTGAAGAAAATTTTTAATTATGTACTTGTTGTGCTACTAAATAGTTCATTTGTTATTAACCATTTTAACCATCTTTTTTCAATAGATAGTCCTGCATCATAATTACAAACTGAACTTTCAAATATAGTTGATAATATAGCACTGTATTCAGGTTTTTGATTTTTATAAATACTATGAATCTTAGAATTATAAAATATAAATGTATTAGTAAAAGCTTGATCCCAAAAAAAAATTTTTTCATTTATTTTAGTATAATTATCAACTACATGATTATATAAATTTAATTTTAAACCTTGGTTATAAGTTATTTTTTTATCAATTAAGAAGGCTTTTAATGTATTCTGATATCCTATTAATCTTGTTAATCTTTGAGTAGTTCCAAAAAAAGGCATGATGCCATAATTAGTGTGATCAAGTTTTAATAAAGTATCCTTTTTTGCTTTTATAAAATTGCATGATAAGGCTATTTCCATAGCAGGCCCTTGAACTAAACCATTCATTTCAGAGGTAAATAAAACTTTACTTTCTTCTATAATTTTAGAGATAGATTGAAATAAATTCAAAGCTTCATCTATTTTTTTAGTATCCTTATTATATATAAAAGTTTCTAAAAGCAGTTTGCTGTTAAAATCTCCAATAATCTTTATGCTTTTAGAATTGTTATTACTATCTATTTTGATAAGTAAGTCTAAAAAAATATTAAGAGCATTTATACCAAAATCTTCGCCTATAATTTTGATAGATGCATCTTTTTCTGAAAAGTCAAATATTGCCAATGACAATCTACAATCTTTCTATAATTGTAGCAGTACCCATTCCTGCACCTACACATAATGTTATTAATCCGGTGGAAAGCTTTCTTCTTTCTAATTCATCAAGAAGTGCTCCTAACAACATTGCTCCCGTTGCTCCTAATGGGTGTCCCATTGCAATAGCTCCTCCATTAACATTTACAATATCATCTTTTATTTTAATAGCATCAATATATCTTAATACTACTGCAGCAAAAGCTTCATTTACTTCAAATAGATCAATATCATTAGCTTCCATTTTTGCTCTCTTAAGAACTTTCTTAGTAGCATGCTCAGGACCAGTCAACATTATTGTTGGTTCTGTTCCTACTGATGAAAAAGCTTTAATTTTTGCCCTTGGTTTTAAATCTAGTTTTTTTCCTATTTCTTCACTTCCTATTAGAACTGCTGCAGCTCCATCTACTATACCTGAGGAGTTTCCTGCATGATGAACATGGTTTATTTTATCATTATTTGGGTATTTCATAAGAGCAACCTCGTCTAGACCTGCATCCTTGCCAATATTTTCAAAAGAGGGTTTGAGTGATCCTAAAGTTTGCATAGTTGTATTTTCTCTAATTAATTCATCGTAATTTAGCATCAAATCACCATTTTGGTCATAAATATCTAATATACTTTTTCTAAAATATTTTTTATTCCAAGCATTTTTTGCTTTCTTCTGCGAATTAACTGCATATAAATCAACATCATCTCTACTGTAACTATATTGAGTAGCCAATAAATCTGCAGATATTCCTTGCGGAACAAAATAGGTTTTAAAGGCAACAGACGGATCAGTCATCCAAGCTCCTCCTGCACTTCCAAGGGGAACTCTAGACATGGACTCAACGCCTCCTCCAATAGTCAAATCAGATTGGCCACTAATAACTTGTGCTGCAGCTATATTACATGCTTCTAAGCCTGAGGCACAAAATCTATCAACCTGAGTGCCAGGTACTGACTGATCATAATCAGCATCCAGTACCGCAACACGAGCTATATCTGAACCTTGCTCAAAAACTGGATGAACGCATCCCAAAACTACATCATCTAATAAACTGGTATCTAATTGGTTTCTTTCTTTTATTTTTTGAAGTGTTTTTGAAGCAAGTTTGATAGGTGATATTTGATGCAATGAACCGGTTTTTTTCCCTATCCCTCTAGGTGTTCTAACAGCATCATAAATATAAGCATCAGTCATAAATTATCTCTATAAGTTTCTACTAATTATTTCTTTCATAATTTCATTAGTACCTCCATAAATTCTTTGAACTCTGGAGTCCATAAAAGCTTTTGCTATTGGATATTCTTGCATATAGCCGTAGCCACCAAATAGTTGAAGGCATTCATCCATAACTTTAAATTGTAAGTCCGTACACCATAATTTTGCTATAGCTCCATCTTCAGCCGAGAAATTATTTTTTATATGTTCCTCAATGCATTTATCTATAAAGGTTCTAGCAACTGTAATTTCAGCTTTCAATTTGGCTAATGTAAATTTAGTGTTTTGAAAATCTATTATTTTTTTATTAAAAGCTTTTCTTTCTTTTGTATAGGATATAGTCCAATTTAATGCTGCTTCTGCTGCTGAAACAGCTGTAACGGCAATAGAAAGTCTTTCTTGGGGTAATTCATCCATAAGCTGGAAAAAACCATGTCCTGAGTTACCAAGAATATTGTCTAAAGGTAATTCAATATCCTCAAAGAATAGTTCTGATGTGTCTTGTGCTTTCAATCCTATTTTTTTTAAGTTTCTTCCTCTTTTAAAACCTTTTCTTGTGTCTTCACATAAAATTATAGAAATACCCTTAGCCTTTTTTGAAATGTCTGTTTTTGCAATAACTAAAATTAAATTAGCATTTTGTCCATTTGTAATAAAGGTTTTCGAACCATTTAAGATTATTTTTTTTTCTTCTATGATTGCTTTTGTCCTTATATTTTGAAGATCTGAACCTGTATTAGGTTCTGTCATGGCTATTGCTGTTATCAGTTCACCTTTTACCATTTTTGGAAGATAGTTATTTTTTTGTTTTTCTGTACTGTAATTAATTAAGTAAGGTGCTACTATGTCAGAATGTACTGCAAAACCTGGTCCAGTAGCTCCTATCTTGGCTAGCTCTTCAGTTATTATAACATTAAATCTGAAGTCTCCACCTATACCTCCATATTATTTTGGAACATTTGGGCAGAGCAATCCAATTTCTCCGGCTTTTAACCATAGATCTCTTGGTACAAATCCATCTTTCTCCCACTTATCGTGATAGGGTAGTACTTCTTTTTCAACAAACTTGTTTGCAGTTTTCCTAAAAAAGTTTTGTTCTTCAGTGAAAATATTTCTTTCAAACATCCTAGAACCTTATAGTAAAATCTTATTTTATAAATGCAATCATTGATTTACAAATTTTTTATATAGTTTTCTCATTCCCAAAATCCACTTATCAGTATCATCTGCTTTAATTTTAATATATTTTTTTACTATATCATGAGGAGTTATTAAAAATTTTCCCAGAAACATTTGATCTAAAGCAATAATCGCTACTTCTTCGGCTTCTAACATTCCATTAATAGCAGCTACTCCTCCATTTTTAACATTTTCAGTCATAGGAGTATTAACTCCTTGTGGACAAAGCACGCTTACTCCAATCCCAAGATCCCCATAAGTGATTGATAACCATTCTGCAAAACCTACTGTTGCGTGTTTGGTAGTAGAATAAGTTGCAGACCCAACTTGAGATAGCAATCCAGCAGCAGATGCCGTAATTAAAAACCAGCCATTTTTTTTTGATAACATTTTTGGAATACAGTTTCTAACTATATTTGTGTGTTGTAAAACATTAGTTTTCCAAATAGTATTCCAATGTTCAACTGTTGCTAATCCATCATCATCTCTTGCAATTCCTGCATTGCTGCAAACTAAATCAATACTATTATATTTCTTTAGAATATCGTTAAATACTTCTTTCATCTTTTCATTATTACCTACATCACACTTATAAAAGTCAATTTCATCTTGGCTAGATCTGATGACGTCAATATTTATAATTTTTTTTGCTTTTCTTTTTTTTAATTCTTTAATTAGAGCCATACCGATACCACTGGATCCTCCAGTTACTACACAAATTGATTTTAAAGGATTAAACCCTTTTACATTAGCATATGTATTAACGTAATTCATTCGATTTTCTTTCAAATAATTTTATTATAGAATATAATATATTAATCAATAATGTTAATAAACAATAAAAGCTTCAGAACTATCTGGTATAATAAAGACTCAGAAAGTGTTCAAATAATTGATCAAACCAAACTTCCATTTGCTTTAGAAATATTATCATTAAAATCACTTAACGATATTTTAGAGGCAATAAATCTTATGAAAGTTAGAGGTGCTCCTCTTATAGGTGCTACAGCAGCTTATGGTATTTATTTAGCATACAGGGAACTGAAAGATAAAAGTACAATAGAAGAAGCTGCATTAAAAATAAAAAATACCCGACCAACAGCGGTAAATCTTTTCTGGGCAGTTGACAAAATGATGGCAAGAATTGATAAAAACATAAATCATTATGAAATGGAAAGTATTTTATTGAAAGAGGCGGAAAAAATATGTGAAACTGATGTAGAGGCATGTAAAAAAATAGGAATCAATGGTCTAGAGTTGATACATGATATTTACAAAAAAAAAAATGATACTGTTAATATTCTAACTCACTGTAATGCGGGATGGTTAGCTACAATAGATTGGGGTACAGCAACCGCTCCAATTTATCTAGCAAAAAAAAACAATATTAATGTTCATGTTTGGGTTGATGAAACTAGGCCAAGAAACCAAGGGGCATCTCTTACTAGTTATGAATTAAATAATGAAGAGGTAGAAAATACAATAATTGCAGATAATTCAGCAGGCCTTTTAATGCAAAGAAAACAAATTGATTTATGTATTGTAGGAGCAGATAGAGTAACAACTGCAGGGCACGTGGCAAATAAAATAGGAACTTTTTTGAAGGCTGTAATTGCAAAAGAATTTAATATTCCTTTTTATGTGGCAATACCTGTAAATACTATAGATTGGAAAACTAAACATTATAAAGATAT